>JBIIGI010000094.1:0-8187 GCA_044236545.1 Chthoniobacterales bacterium | reverse complement strand
CTGGAGATACTCCGCGAGATCGACTTCCTCGACCGTGATCTGCGGGGAGGCAAAGCGCATCACCCGAGGCAGCACGACGTTTCCATTGATCCACAGGCGCGCGGTCGGATCAGCGGCAAAAAGGATCGAGGTGGGCTTGGTAGCATCCCACTCAAATCTTTTCCGAAAATAGGTCCAGGTATTGGGCTGCGGCTTATCCGAGCCGGCACGCCAGATGAAGGAAAGGTTTGGAATCATTTTATTACTACTTTCATGAGAACGCCTTCGCCCGGAGCGAGCCAGGCATTTTCGCCAGTCCAGGGCTCGAGCTTTCCGCTCCACCGTCCGAACTCATGCATCGATTTTGGCGTGGTTTGGAAGGTTAATGATGCGTTGATGGAGTTGGCGAGGTCCTTGTTCACCACCATCACATAATCAGCGCCTGAGGAGTCCTTGAGCTCCCCGATGAGCACGTTCGGCGTGGTCCCGTCGTGATTCTTCACATCCTTGACGAGGGCCGTCCCATCAGCCCCCACCACGCCATATTCCATCGGAAGGGCATTGCCGAAATGATAGCTTCGCACCCACTCGAGATCCATGAGCTTCGGGGACAGGATCTCGAGGCGGCGGTTGATCTTTTGGACATCATACCAAATCGGGTTTTTGCTTCCGAACTGGTCGATGGGAGCGTTCCGATAGTTTCCCAGCCTCGGAGTGAAGTAGGTGAAATACTGGATCCCTTTGGCGCCATAGGCCAGGTGGGAAAAGACCTGAAACAACAAGTCCGTCTCGGTGGGTTCACGGTAAATGGAGCTGGCCACGGACTGGATGACCGGGATCACCGGGAGATGGTTTTCCTTTGCGATGGAGTACAATCGGTTCATGTTTTCCCAGTAGCCCGCCCGCATTTTCCCGCCCTCCATCAATGCGTAGTGGTCGTAGGCGAGATACTTTGGTTTGCAGATCTTGATGAATTCCCGGACATAGGCGTCGTAGGATTCGGCCCCCAATTGACTGACCGCACTGGCATAGGTCGGCAGCAGATTGACATACCAGGGCTTCTTGGACCGTTTCTCGATCGCCGCACCGATCTTGGCAATCAACGGAAAGAGCGACGCGCCCGGCTCATCCTTGACGTAATACCCATACACGGCCGGGTTGTTGTCGTAGTCCATGACCATTTTCTCGACGATCTCCTCGATCTTTTGATCCGTCAGCGGCACTTTCTCGAGAGCGAGCCTTTCCAGAGCCGAGTGGAGTTCCGGATCCATGAGCCACCCCTTCATGCCCGCCTTCTCGGCGGAGCAGAGCAAGGAAGGGGTCAGCATGCCTGCGACGTTGAAGCCGCAGTCCTTCATGATCTCGAACTGGTTGGGATCCTTAAAATAGCCGAGCGCCGGATTTTCCGGATCGATCATATTCCAAGCGACGATGGAGAATTCCTTGGGTTCAGCTGCGCGAGTCGTGGTCGGGTCTGCGAGCATGAGTGAAACAAGAAGGAGTGGGAGAGTGGCCAGAGAGTTCAGCGTTTTCATCGGTAGTTAAGCAGGCTGATGATTAGTCGAACTGAAGGAAGGGTTTCTTATCCTCGACCGTGCCGAGGACGATCGCGTCGGATTGGTCCTGCACACCTCCGGACTCCTCGATCAGGACGTCCCGCAGGCGCAGCACGATGCGTTTCTCACCCTTCTCCAGGAGCTTGTGGATCGTCTTTGTCAGGTCGACCGAGTAGGTGACGTTCTCGTAGCCCGCCGGAGGTATATCTTGCGTCCCTAACTTCTCGACAGTCTCCGACATCACTTCGTCGTTGGAGAGCGTTCCCGCCTCTGTCTTCACACGGCTGATTTCCAGCTGGCGTGTCGCGTTGGCGGCGGAATTATTGACCCAGACCACATGGAAAATCAGATCAATCTTCTGCGCGGCTTTGAGCTCTTTCGCAAAATCCTGCAAATCGAAACAGAGGATCGCCCGATAGATGACAAGCGGGCCTCCCCCGTATCCAACGAGAAGCATTTTCGGACTCTCCGGATCGGGATTCACGAGGGTTCCGCCTTGCAAGAACTCCACGTCCTTATTCATGGGGCCAACCCCGTAGTACTGAGGTCCCTTGAGAAAAATCTGGTTCTCTGACGCCGCGGAAGCGGTGAATACACTGCCGACTTGGAGCAGGATGGAAAGACAGGCAAGGAGGGCGGTGGCGGCTCCGCGTGAAGAGAGCAGGGCAGTTGTGTTTGGGATCGGTGAAGGAGTCGCTGTCATTGGTGATTGGTGATTGGTGATCGGATGCCGTGCGGTGAAGCGTGAAGGTGAAGCGGTCTTCATGTCGGCACAAATCCATTTTTGCTGGGACATCTGCACTTGTTGCATGCCATTCCGCTGCTTCCAGTCATCCCCTCGAGCATGTGCCAAGCAACGGCCGGCCAAGCCGAGCACCAAGCCAACACAGCCCCCGGGCGTTTATCTCCCCATTTCTCGCCGCAACCCGGGAAGCGGCACGGCTTACAAGCTGATCTTATCCATGAGTGATCAGAGTAATGCAACAAGTGCAGAAGAATCTCGAACAAATCATTATTCCATCAGCCAACATGAAGTATGTTGCTTCTGTCAGACGGTTTCCAAAGAAACCTGATGACAAAAGAAAATAAGAAAACACCAAAACACCAAAACAAGAAATCAACCCCTCAACTCCCGGAATACCATGAACAAACTCGCGAAATATCTCCCTGCAGCAGCGCTCGGGGCACTCCTCCTGATCGGCGGAACCAGCAAGGCATCGGCCGCCACCATCTATAGTCAAACCTTCACAGGCGGCACTGGCGCGCTCGCCGGGACCAGCGTAACCACCGGCGATGGTATTTGGACTGGCGCAAATATCATCAATCTGAACGGGAATACCACTGGTACCCCTGGTGCCGTTTCCTTGGATTTCACTCCGTCGAGTGGCTTTGTCTATGACCTCACCGCGACGATCAATCTCACCGGCGCCGTCGGCGCGTGGGCGGGAGTGGGATTCCTGCAGGATAACGGCGAGTATGGTTTTTTCGGCACGCAGACTACTCCTACAGCCCTGCGCACGGACCGCTGGCAAGTGTGGGCAGGTCCAGGGGCCAACTATACCGCAACCAGCAATGACATTCTCATCCGGTTGGATACAACGGGTGCTCAATGGACGGCGGCCTTTTTTCAAGGTGGAGTCCAGATGGGAGATACTTATACCTACACTGGTGGAAATCCGACGATCAACTATGTCGGATTCGTCAATGCCGATGGTACTGCGGTGCGTAACGTCAGTGCCTTTCAGTTGACCGCCCAGGCCGTTCCCGAGCCCTCGACCTACGCGCTGGTCCTCGGTGGCATCGCGACCCTGCTCCTGATCCGCCGCCGGGTTCAGGCGTAAATAGCCAGAGCGCTAATCTTAAACAATCAAGGGGCATCTCCGAGCGGAGGTGCCCCTTTTTCTTTTCTGATGCAGAAGTCTTTTACAACGGGGATGCCGATTCAGCCGCAAAAAGGCCGAGTGTTCTCAACTGCATCGACCAAGAGGCTCACCGGCGCCATTCCATAACCCGCACCAGGGAAGTCCTGGGCGGATCTATTCCACTTCGCTTGACGTCCAATCTGGTGGCGTGAGTGGCAAGTCCAACCAAGCCAGGCCGATGTGTCGCCGCATATGGCCGATGCTGTCGCCGCCGGGAGCGTCGTAAAACAGTGCCAGCTTCTCTTCCACTTTGACCACCGAGGGCATTCCGATGGAGACATGGCTCCAGCTACAATTGCCACCATCCAGCACCACGGCCTTATGGGCCGGATTCCACTTCAGCGGATCCTGGCTCCAGTAAACCCAGATCGCATCGGTGTATTCTCCCCGGGCATCGATGCCGACGTGATTCGTGAACAGAAACCAGTATCCATTCGCCGGCTCAAAGTAGAGAGAGCTGTTTTCGATTTGCTCCTCTGGTGGCACGACAGGTTCATCCGAAACCGTCCAGGGTCCATCGACTGTGGGAGCGCTAAGTAGGCCCAAGGTGCGATGGATTCTTGGCACGTCTCCAAGTTCGCCCGCCGCCGCGCTAAAGAACATCCGGTATAGACCCCCGTATTGAAAAATCCAACCGGGGCATGCCGTTTCGGCGTAGTAAGTGCCGGGCGTCGGGCTAACCGCCACCACGTCATAACGCTTGTGCCATGGGCCGGTGAGGGCGGTGGCCTCCGCTTTGCACGTGAGATACGGGGGAGATGGCACACATTCGGGCTTGGGAGTGGTTTGCCGGCACCCCAGGTAGTAGGAGTGCCACAGGCCGTTTTCGTAAAAGAACCACGGCGAGGTTGCGGTGGCGGAGTCGGGAGCCCCATCGCTCCCCAATTTCAGAATGGGCCCGTGGTGTTTCCAGTTTTTCAGGTCGCTACTGGTGGCCAGGCAGGCGCGCCAACCGACCTCTGCTTTCGCTCCGTCGTAAAACAGGTGGAAGACCCCGTCATGCAAGACGACGCTCGCTTCGCGTGCTCCCAGGTCATCGCAGCCATCGGGGCCGTTCCCGTATTCAAAAACGATTCCTTGATCATTCGCCTCAAGCCGCAACTGTGCGGCGGGGCGTCCGTCTAGGTATTTGGAGGTCATTTGTTAAGCTGATCAGTGAGACAGCTTTAAAGTCCCAAATTCTTCCGGCAGGAAATATCGCGCTCCGACCAGCGGAGCCCAGCTGGTTTGCACCATGGCTTCTCCGGCGAATCGGTTGCGATAGATGTTCATGGAGAGGCTGGAAGCTTTTCCGTCGTTTCCGAAGGGCAATGATTTCAGGGGAATGGAGAGGTGCAGAATCCATTTGCCGGGTTCGGTCTTGGCCGTGGCAACCGCTCCCGAGTTCCATTTGGGATTGAATTGGCCAGTCTCCGGATTCAGCTTTGCATCAAGAATCACGCCCTTGCTATTGATGACAAACTGCACTCCCGGCGACTTCGCGGAGTTGTTTTCGCTGAAGTAGAGTTCGATCGAGTCATCGCTCCAGACCGCCGGGGCCTCCGTCTGATCTTTGTGAGTGGCACCCGCGACCAGGGAGGAAACCTGGGGCTCGAAGCAAATCACCTCGATGTTCAAATGATCCCTAGTCCTTAACATCCGGACATGCGTCGGTTGTTTGGGCGCGGAGAACGATCGGTCCACCAAGGTCAGGAGCGGGGCCGAGTTCCAGTCCTGATCGGAGGGATTCTGAACGCCGGAGATCTTGGGAACCTGGACGGTGGGAAGACGGAGTTTTTGCAGAAGCTGTTGTTTCTGGGCGGCGGGTTTGAACTCTTCCAGAATCAGAGCGATGCGTTGGGCGTAGAGCGAGGAAGCGGGAACCTCGGACTCGGCCTTCTTGAGAAGCGCGAGCATCCTGGCGAGTTCTTCGTCGGTATAGACCTGGCTCGGCGTCGTGGCCTTCCCCTTGGCCATCCATGCCTTCTCCGCCAAGTCCCAGAACTGACGCATTTCCTTTTCTGCTGGTCCGTAGAACTTCTTGAAATACTCGTCGGTCAGTGCCCGCACATCCTGCTTGGGATCCCAGAGTAGCCTGGCCGTCAGGTACAGGTTCAGGTGCTGCAGGCCGGGATAGTTGATCTTCGTCATTCCCGGCACCGAGTAATCCTCGGCCCGCCAGCTTTCCGCTTCAATGAACTCACCCTTGGTCGGCAGCGTGGCAAGCCAGCGGAGGTCGTCCTGAATCAGTTGCGGGTAGAAAGCCGGATACCCCTTCCAACTGGAGTTGTTGAAGATGTCATTGTAATATTCCCAGCAGTAAATATTAGCGACTTTCTCCTTCCACTGCGTCAAGCCCCGCCGGATCTCCTCCTGATAGGCTGCAGACGTGAAGTTTCCGCGGTTTTTGCAGTACATCACGGCCACATTCGGACTCATTTTTTCAATAGTGGTCGGCGGCAGGGTGTAGGCCTCATAGGCAATGGTACCAATCAGACGTTGAGGGTGTGTCTTGGCCACCTCACGCGCAACCCGGTCGATGAATCCCCAGACATAGTTCGAGAACTTGCCGAGATCACCGCGCTCGGGTGTGATTTGTTTTTGGGCCTCGGGTTTGTCCGTGATCCGCATCATGCCATCGTTCGGCGAGAGTGGGAAAACCAACTGGTCGGGATTGGCATCAAAGTAATCGCGGATCTCTTTGACAACAGCCGCTTGAAAATCCTCGCTGGTGAGATCGAAGTTTCCCGGTCCCATGATCGTGGACAACGTGGTAAAGTCGCGCTGGCCGTCGATGAGCGCAAAATACTCCGGGTGGGTATCCTTGTATTTGAGAAAAAAGTGCCCGAGGGAATGCGTGATCTGCACCGGGGCCGGAGTGCCGAAGCCAACACGGCGATACCACAAGGCATCTTCATCCGACGTCGGGAAAAACCCGAAATATGCGTGCCGGTGCTCGAACCGGGGCGACTCGGAAATGCTTCCCACTGTCAGATCGAGCATCGTCCGATCGGGAATGACCGTGCCCAAAGGCCCCGGCATATACCAACGGAAGCCGACCGTTTCCCGGAGGAAGGAATAGACACCCAGGAGAGTTCCGGCATCGCCAAAGGCACCGATCTTGAGTGTGTCGTTGTAGCTTTCATGAAGACGCCAGGGATTGTTGAACCCGACCAGGGGAGGCCCGTTATAATCCCGTCCTGCAATGATCATCCACTTTGCGGTCGTTTTGATCTGGAAGCCGTCGTGAGGCATGGTGCTGACATCCACCCCCTGGTCGCGGGCAAACTTGGAATCACCGACATGAATCACATACGGTTCCCCGTCAGGAGTCTTCGATTCTGAGGGATCTTGCGGAGCGGCCAGCTTGGCCAGCTTGTCGAGATGGGTGCGAAGTTCCTTTGCCGCAAGTTGGGCAACCGGACCGGCTTCGGGCTCCGCGATGACCTCGATCCGGGCAGGGGATATCTGGAAATTTTGCACGGGGTTGGCATCCGGGAGCGTTTCCTCAGGCGTGGCATGGGCGGGAGCGGATGCAAACAGGCTGATCGTGAGACCGGCGAGGCGAATACAATGATGGAGAGACAACGAGGGCATGGTTCTTGAGGAGGTAAGGAGACTCGCCCTGAAAGCTAGCGCTCCAACTGCAAGACGATCTTCGGCAGGAAATCGGGTCTCCTGTCCAGCGAGATGCCGGCTGATTCCATCGTCGGGTTGCCGTCGCTCTCGGCCTTCACATCCTGCAGGCGGAAGGAGATGCCGAGCCCTCCGGCATTGATTTTCTCGAGCAGTTGCTTGGTCACATCAACCTCATAGCTCTTCCCCGGTGCCTGACCGCCTTTGTTCTGATCTGCTGAGGAGACGGTCACTGTGGCGACAGGTTTCACTTCGGAGGAGGAGAGCGATTCCTCCGTCAATTCACTCAACTGACCTTCAAAAACAGAGGCCTCAATCTCCCGCGTTTCGCCTGGTCCGAAAAAATAGTCCTCATGAAACACCAGCTTGGCCGATTTGATTTTTGAGGCATTCCGCAACAACGGGGCCAGGTCAAAGGTCATGACGACCCGGTCAGCCCGGGAGAGCGTGTTAGGGTTGCCGATAAACAACCCGGCCCCCTCCAATCCCTTCAACGAAAATTGCCCACCCATGCGGGTCGCCCCCGAGGCAATGCCGGTTTCGGGGTTCAGCGTAATTACCTCTTCAACAAGAGGGCCGGCAGGCGGGGCAGCGAAGATGGGAACGGGGAGTGCCGTGAGAAGGAGTGCTGCGCGGAGCAACTTGATCGGAAACATGGAATTGTCAGGAATCGGTGGTTTGGTGCCGTGCCGGGTTCATTCGGCCCAAGGCATACGACGACCGTCACAGGCAACAAAAGCGACGACAACCGAAAACCTCAAGGATTTCATGCACTTGTTGCATGCCATTCCGCTGCTTCCGGTGATCCTCTCCGGCATTTGCCAAGGAACGGCCTCCATGCGATTTGATCAGTGGTTCCCAAGATGATTTTGCACATGAGTGATCAGAGTAATGCAACAAGTGCAGAAGAATCTCGAAGAAATCACTATGCAATCAGCCAACATGGAATATTTTGCCTGTGTCAGACGGTTTTCAAAAATAACCTGATGTGACCTGACCCCAAAGTTGGGACACATCAAAACTGAAGTTCAGATGGTATTGGTTGGTTGATGTTGTGGATGGTTGTTGGGTGGATTGCAACCCTGGGCGTAGGGAGGCCGTAGGCCGACCGGAGC
>JBIIGI010000030.1:0-27325 GCA_044236545.1 Chthoniobacterales bacterium | reverse complement strand
GTTTCTACTGCTACTGGTTCGTCGGCAAGGATATCAGCACTCCCTCCCACACGACCAGGATCCTGCT
This sequence comes from Chthoniobacterales bacterium, assembly GCA_044236545.1. GTDB lineage: Bacteria > Verrucomicrobiota > Verrucomicrobiia > Chthoniobacterales > UBA6821 > UBA6821. Next base: position 27,258 of record JBIIGI010000030.1, on the reverse strand, counting down.
CACAAGTTGGGACCGGGTGGTCCACAGGAAGAACCACCGCTGGGCCTATGTGGCCGTGAGCGCACCGATCCTGGAGGGGTTCAAGTCCGGTGGAAAGAATGACGCGGAGACCCAGGAAATGATCTCGGATTTCATCGGACAGCTGGCTCCGGTCATCATGAAGAAGTGACCGGGGAGGCGCTCGAAATCCGTAGATCCATGAGCATGAAGCTCCTCCTCCGTCACGCTGTTTCAGCCCTTTAGTTTCCACCCATGACCTCCTCACGCCTCACCATCTACGCAACCGGCATCGTCTCTCTTCTTTTGATGACGTTGCTTCTCTCCCTTCAGTACAGTTACGGGATCGGCACGGAAACCTACTCGCTCGGACGCTACATTTGGAGAAACTGGACCGAGAACGAGGACATGGGCCACGGGTTCCTTGTCGTTCCCGCCGCTCTCTTCCTGATCCACACGAAGCGCGAGCGCCTGCTCTCGATGACTCCCCGCACGGGATGGGGTGGATTGGTTCTGCTCATCCTCGGATTGATCCTCTTCTGGGCGGGGAATCAGGCCGACGTCACGTTCGCGGGTCTGATCAGCATCCTGATCGTGTTGGCGGGCACGGTCTGGTGGCTGCTTGGTTGGGAGTTCCTGAAGGAACTTTCCTTCCCGATCGCGTTCCTGATCTTTGCGATCCCTTTCCCCGGCCTCGACATGATCGTCGCCCTGCCGCTGCGCTACCTGATGTCGAAGATCAGCGTCCTGGTGCTGAACTTGATCGGCATCCCCGTCATCCTGAGCGGAACCGGCATCCTCTCCGCTCCCGATGCCTCCCTCCAACTGGCGGCCGGTCAGCGCTTCGCTGTCGATGTGGCCAACCCATGCAGCGGGATCCGGTCCCTCTTCGCCCTTATGATGGTGGGGGCGCTCTTTGCCCAATTCACGCTCAAGGAGACCTGGAAAAAGTGGACTCTCTTTCTCTGCACCCTCCCGCTCGCCGTTCTCGGAAACCTTGCGCGAATCCTGATGTTGACGATCGGCACGGTGGCCTTCGGAAGTGAGTTTGCTCTCGGGAAGAATCCCCTGGAGCATCCCTCATGGTTTCACATGGCGGCGGGATATCTTGTCTTCATTGTTGCGCTGATGGGCATGATGGGGATCGGGTCGCTGCTCGGCAGGATCCGGGCGGAATCCAAAAAATAGCCGCGGCTACCGAACGGTCCCGTGTGGAGTGATCGCGGGACAAAGCCGCTGCAAGCCCCCAATGCGGGTTGATTTTTTCCGCACAACGGGCCTGAATGTGAAGATGGTCCGCATTGTGCTCCTTCTCCTTCTCGTCGTCGATATTGCCGCGGCCTCACCCAAGCCCCCGCGGGGAATCGTGCTGATCATCTCGGACGGCACCTCCCAGGAGTTGCTCACCGCGGCGCGTTGTTACGCCGGGGGTTGCGGGGGCAGGTTGGTCATGGACGACTATCCGGCCACGGCCTTCGTCTCCACCTATTCCGCCAGTGATATGGTGACCGACTCCGCGGCGGGGGCGACCGCCTTTGCACGCGGGATCAAGGCGGACAACCGGGTCGTCGGAATGGCTTCGCCAAACTCCACGAATGCTCCGCCCAGCCTCCTTGAGCTTGCGCGCAAGGCGGGATGGTCCACCGGAACGATCACCGACGACTCCGTGACCGGGGCCACCCCCTCTCCCTTTGAGGTGGAGTGCCGGGATCGTGATCTTCATGCCGAAATTGCACGGAAGATCGTCATGCAGATGGGCGGCGGGGTCGATCTGGTGCTGGGAGGGGGGAACAAATGGTTCCACGACACAAGCATGACCGAGTCCTATGCACCGGGGATCCTGCCGGAGGTGCAGCAGACCGAGGCCATCCTTCGGGAAAAGCCGGTACTGGCATTCTCCCGATGGGAGGATTTCCAGTCGCATGTGAAGGGTGGTCAGGGGTTGAAGAAGGCGGTGCTCGGCACCTTTTTCCCCGATGTCTTTCCCTATTATGCCGACGGGACGCGGACGCTGCGTCTCCGGGACATGGTGGATGCGGGACTGGAACTGCTGCTTCGGGACAAGAGGCCCTTCTTCCTCATGGTCGAGGCGGGACTGCCCGACAAGGCCTGCCATCAGAATCAGGCCAGGCGTGCCATCACGGAGGTGCTCGAGCTTGATGCCATGATGGAGTTGCTCAAGGCAAAGCTACCCCCGGAGGTCCTCGTGGTGGCCACGACCGATCACAACTGCGGAGGATTCGCCTTCAACGGACCGGTGCCACTCAGGCTGCGGGGGGAGTCGTTCCTCGCCGAGAATCCGCTCTCAAAATCATCGATTTTCACCTGGGCAACGGGACCTGGAGGACCTGGAGGGGGCGATGCCAAACCAGCGCAGCGTGAGGCCGCGGAGGATTTTCTTTCGGTCGAACATGTCCAACCTGCCGCTGTTCATGACGGGGGTGCGCACCATACCGGCGGCGATGTCTGGCTCGTTGCGCAGGGCCCGGGTGCGGAGAACTTCCACGGTCACATCGATAACACGCAGATCTATACCCTGCTTGCCAAGGTGATCAAGGGTGGGGGGAATCGGTGATCGGGATTGGGTGTGGGATGTGGATTTTCCATATCCCCATTACCCATGGCCTATTCCCCAGTACCTCTACTGATCGGTCAGTTGTCGATCGCTAGGAAGTCCTTCACGAATTCATTTGCCGGATTGGCACGCACCTCTTCGGGTGTGCCTGCCTGCTGGATAGCTCCGCTGTTGATGATGACAACGCGGTCGGCCACCTCGAAGGCCTCCTCCTGATCATGGGTGACAAAGAGGCTTGTGAGGTGGGTTTTGTTGTGGAACTCGCCGAGCCAGGCCCGGAGTTCACGGCGAACCTTGGCATCAAGTGCCCCGAAGGGTTCGTCCAGAAGCAGGACCCGCGGTTCCACGGCCAGGGCGCGGGCAAAGGCAACGCGCTGGCGCTGCCCGCCGGAAAGTTGGACGGGAAAGCGGTTCTCCAGTCCGGAGAGCTGGATCGTCTCGAGCAGCGAGAGGACACGCTCCCGGATCTTTTCCTTTGGCAGGCGTCTTGAGCGCGGGGCGACCCGGAGACCGAAGGCGATGTTCTCGAAAATGGTCATGTGGTTGAAGAGGGCGTAACTCTGGAAGACGAAGCCGGCCTTCCGCTCATTCGCGCTCTTCATGCTGACATTCTCCCCTTCGAAGAAGATCTCCCCGCGATCCGCAAACTCGAGTCCGGCGATGAGGCGAAGGAGGGTTGTCTTTCCGGAACCGCTGGGTCCCAGGAATGCCAGCATTTCGCCGGTTTCGATGCGAAGACTCACGTTGTTGACGGCGGGAAAGGCGCCGAAGTTCTTGGTGAGGGAGGTGATTTCGATGCTCATTGTGAAATGGCTGAAGGCTGAAGGCTGAAGGCTGCGGGGAGTGACATGGTGAATGGGGAAGTGAACAAGTTAAAATGATGGAAGGGATCAAACGTCACCACGCTCGCTGGATTTTTTGGAATTGGTCCTTTCACTTTGTCACGCTTCAACAGTTTTAACATTTTAACTGTTCGTCGTTCCCTCGATCGTGGTTTGGAGCAGGGCCTGCTGCCCGGCCTCAAACTGACGCCGGTTTTTCCATTCGGCCATGGTCTTGAGTCCCAGGGTGACGAGCGCAAGCAGTGAGAGAACGGAGGCGACGGCAAAGGCGGAGGCAAAGAGATAGTCGCCGTAGAGGCGTTCGATCTCCAGGGGCATGGTGTTGGTCATGCCGCTGATCTTGGCCGAGACAACGCTGACGGCTCCGAATTCCCCCATGGCTCGGGCATTGCAGAGGATGAGGCCATAGAAAAGACCCCACCGGATCTTGGGCAGGGTGATATGGCGGAAGATCTGGAGTCCCCCGGCACCGAGAGTCAGGGCGGCTTCCTCCTCCTCGCAACCCTGAGCCTGCATGAGAGGGATGAGACTGCGGGCCACGAAGGGGAATGTGACGAACGTGGTGGCCAGGACCATCCCGGGAAGGGCGAAGATGATCTTGATGTCGTGGGCCTGAAGCCACGGTCCGAGATAGCCGCGCCGGCCGTAGAGGAGGACGTAGACGAGTCCGCCGATCACCGGGGAGACCCAGAGGGGGAGGTCGATCAGGGCGAGGAGGAGTTGGCGTCCGCGGAATGAGTAGCGCGTGAGGGCCCATGCGGCGGCCAGCCCGAAGAGGGCGTTTGCCGGAACGGAGATGAACGAGACAAGCAGGGTGATCCGTACGGAGTGGAGGATGTCGTGATCGGTGAAGGCCCGGAGAAAGGTTCCGACTCCCTTGGCGAGCGCGCCCTGAAAGACAACCGCGAGGGGGAGCACCAGAAAGAGGAGGAAGAAAGCTAGCACGATCCCGATCAGGGTGCGGCGTAGCCAGACCGGTTCGGATGTCGCCCGGATTATCCGGTCGGCACGGCGGTCGCTGCCCGGCGGGTTGCGGAAGTCGATGAAGCTAGCCATGTTCCTAAGGTGATTTCCGGAAGCGGTTGCTCCGCGACTGGATGAGGTTCCCGGTCACGACGATGACAAGGGAAGCGGCGAGCATCGTGAACCCGATCGCGGCGGCACCCGTGTAGTCGTACTGCTCCAGCTTGTTCACGATCATGAGGGGGGTGATCTCGGTCTTGAACGGGATATTGCCGGAGATGAAGACGATGGAGCCGTATTCGCCGACGGCGCGTCCGTACGCCATGATGACTCCGGTAACGAGGGCCGGGAGGAGGGGAGGGAAGACAACGCGGCGGAGCGTCTGCCAGCGCGTGGCCCCGAGGCAGGCGGCCGCCTCCTCGACATCAGCCGAGAGTTCCGAGATGACCGGTTGGACGGCCCGTACCACGAAGGGGAACCCGATGAAGGTCATCGCGATGAGAACACCGGCGGGGGTGAAGGCGATCTTGATCCCGAGGGGTTCCAGATATTTTCCGACCCACTCGTTGGGGGCGTAGAGAGCTGTGAGCGCAATGCCTGCGACGGCAGTGGGAAGGGCGAAGGGGAGATCTGTCGCCGCCTCGAGGAGGCGTCTGCCGGGAAAGTCGTAGCGCGCGAAGATCCATGCCGCGAGAAGTCCGAAGAATCCGTTGATCAGCGCGGCAAGAAGCGAGATCCCGAAACTGACCCTGTAGGTGGCAACCACCTGCGGGTCGGTGATGGTTTCCCAGAAGTGGCCCCATCCACCGGACATGGTCTTGCCGATCAGGGCCGCGAGCGGGAGAAGCACGACCAGGGAGAGCCAGGTCACGGTCCAACCGAGGCTGGGGTGAAATCCGGGAAGGATATGGCGCTTCTTGGACATGAAGGGATGGATAAAAAGAGGGACGGTAAGTTCCGCCCGATTGTTATAGGGTAGGCGCCGTCAGATATCCATCCCTTGGGAACTGATTTCACGGAAAAGTCGCAGGATCTCTTTGAGGGCCACAAGGTGAGCCTCGACCTGGCGTCCCAAAGGGGCGTGATGAGGGGTCTCGAAGACGATCTGGAAGGGCCGGGGATGCTGGTCCTCCGGTGCCGCAAGGATTCCCTGATACCCTCCGCTGATGATCGAGTCGCTGGCGGGGTGGGTGTCGATCTCGGGACGAACATCGCGGGGGAGGATCGCCGAGGCAGAGTGGAGAGCCGGCTCCAGGAGGTGGCGCGTGAGGGTGCTTCCGTTCACGTAGCCGTAGATTCCCTCGCTGGTGTCGTCAGTGTGGAGGGCAATGATGCCGTCGAAGCGCTTGGCCCGCAGATCCTGTTCAAGCAGGCGGACCTCGGGCTCCTCCTCGCGGTTGCTCCAGAAACAGCGGTTGAGATCCTTGCCCGATTCCCCCTCGCGTCGGCCGGCCTCGAATCCCCAGGGATTGCAGACCGGGTAGATGAACAGCTCATAGAAACGCGCGGCAAGGGGATCCTGCTCGAGGTGATGGAGAAACTGAATCGCGGCCACGACCCCGGATTGCTCGTCCCCGTGGATTCCGGCGAAGATCCCGACACGGTAGACCTGCGGATGGGAAGGGTCGGCCCAGCGGTAACGGGGGAGTTGTCTGCCATCCGGGGCATCCCTCACATGGAGGCTCTCCAGAAAACGGCTCCGTCCCGAAAGCTGGTCGCCGTAGCGCACGATCGACTCGGTTCTTTTACCGAAAAGCGAAAAGGACTTTCCGGAACCGTCACCCGTGGGCGTCTTTGAACGATGCGCGGTGGCCATGACGTTGGAATGGACGGCCATGGTGTGAGACGGGGGTCAGTTTTTGCTGTGCTTGAGAATCTGGTCGAAGATGCCGTTGTCGCTGAAGTGCATCTTCTGGGCCGCGGACCAGCCCCCGAAGTCGGAGATGGTGGCGAGTTGGAGTTCCTTGAACTGGTCGCCGAAGCGGGCTTTCACCGCAGGGTCGACCGGTCGGTAGAAATTTCTGCCGATGATCTCCTGCCCTTCCGGGGTGTAGAGATACTCAAGGTATGCCGTGGCCTGTTTGCTGGTGCCGTGACGCTCCGTGTTGGCGTCGATGACGGTGACCGGCGGTTCGGCCAGGATGCTTCGGGATGGCGTCACGATTTCGTAGTCGTCGCCGGTGAGTTTCTTCACCAGCAGGGCCTCGTTTTCCCATGAGATGGAGACATCTCCGAGTTTGCGTTCGGTGAAGGAGATCGTCGCTGCACGGGCCCCGGCGGCAAGGCCGTTCCTGAGGGCATTCCGGTAGATCCCGCCAACAAATTCACGGATCTTCCCCTCGTCGCCGGAAAACTTTTTGTCGGCGTAGGACCATGCAGCCAGATAGTTCCAGCGGGCACCACCCCCGGACTTGGGGTTCGGGGTGATGACGGAGACATCCCCGCGCGTGAGATCGTCCCAGTCCCTGATGTTCTTGGGATTCCCCTTGCGGACCAGAAAAACAATCGTCGAGGTGTAGGGCGAGCTGTTGTTGGGGAGGCGGCTCTGCCAATGCTTCGGGATCAGTGATTTGCCGGAGGCGTCAGTACCCCCTTTCTCGTGGATGGCGTCGATGTCGTAAGCAAGCGCCAGCGTTGCCACGTCGGCCTCGCTACCGTCCTGGATGAGTCTCGACTGCGAGCCCGAACCGCCGTGGGAGGTGGCGATTTTGACATCTTCCCCGGTTTTTTTCTTCCAGTCTTCGGCAAAGGCTTTGTTGAACTCGGCGTAGAGTTCGCGCGTCGGGTCGTAACTGACGTTGAGAAGCTGGATGGCTGCACGGACGGGTGTGACCGTCTGAAGGGCCAGTATTCCCAGAGCCAGGAGAGCGGTTACACGTGATGGGCTTTTCTTCATGGTGAGAAGGTGGTCTGGATGTGAGGGATTGAGGTGCATCCTAGCCTACTGGAGAGTGGCGTCAATGAAACACGATCTTTAAAGTCGTTATAAAATCAAAAAGAATGTCATGCAAACTGCTTCCGGCCGCGGGTTTCTTCCCGCAGCGGCCTCCGCGCGATTGATTCAGCGGTTCCTAGATCCCTTCCCCGTCAAGCCCTTGGATCTTTTTCAATTCATCCGGACCCACCGGAGGGGATTTCATGACATCGGCCAGCGTGGTCTTGTCCATGAGATTGGCGACCAGATTTCTGGCGGTCAGCATGACGCGGCGGAAGCGACAGGTCGGTTCCTGGGAGCATCGCTTGTAGTCGGTCACCGAAACGCAGGCGATGGGTGCAAGATAGCCATCGAAGTGACGCACCACCTCGCCCATGGTGATTTTTTCGGGAGCCTTGGCGAGTTGATATCCTCCCCGTTTTCCCGCAGTGCTGGCCACCCAACCCCTCTCCTTGAGGTCGAGCATGATGTGCTCTAGAAAGCGCTTGGGGACGTCGTTCCGGCGGGCAAGTTCCAGGATCGGAATCGGAGGACCTCCGCGGTGCTCCACCAGCGTGAATAGGGCCCTAAGGGCATAATCTGTCCGCATCGAGAGCTGCATGAATGCTGAATATACGCGATCAATCCGGTCGGGAAAGTCCCGACTCTCAAAAATCACCGATTTCTTTTTCTTGGAGCCCCCCAGAAATTACAAAAAATCAGGATGGTGGAGGCGAGGGGAGTCGAACCCCTGTTGGGCCAAAAGGAGTCCAAGGAAATTCATGGCAGTCCGTTGAGCCTCATAAATACTAGATCTAGGTTTTTATGGATTGCCTTGAACTGATCTGGATGGTCTTATTATTGGTCTTATATGGCCTGCATCTGATCCAGGCCCATAAAACTGGGCAGTTTTGAATGAGAGTTCTGCGGTGTAAAACCCGTAGAACCCATGAAGAAGAGACATAGTATAGAACAGATCATCCGGATCCTTGGGGAGATCGAGCGTAGCGGGCTGAAGATTAGCGACGCGTGCCGGCCCCACGGGATTAGCGAGCAGACGTATTACCACTGGCGTAGCAAGTATGGAGGGATGGAGATCAGCGAGGCTAGGCGGCTCAAGGAACTGGAGGAGGAGAACAGCCGGTTAAAGAGGCTGGTGGCCGACCAGGCCCTCGACATCCAGATCCTGAAGGAAGTGAACTCAAAAAAATGGTAAGCCCGCGGTAGAGATGGTTGTCTGCATGACCGTCGAAAAAAGAGGCTGGGCGTTTGGTGCATCCTTCAGGGATTAAAGGATAAAGCGGATAAGCTTCCCTTCGTCTTGTCACCCGATTATTTCCTCTCACTTTTTGCCCGAACTGCGGCTGATGTTCAGTCTGGAAGAAATGATCCCTCAGAGCACAAATGGCGTGAATTTATCAATGCTGTGTTCAGCTACATGCAGAAGGTAAAAGGTGGGGGAAAATGGTCTTCTGCCGACCGTTCCCTGACAAGACTCAGGCATGCGGCCGGTGCGGCCCCATAGCCCACGATGTCGCCCAGGCAGAATATTTCATCGATCTCCTGCCGATCGATGTCGGCAAGCACGGCTTCCAGAGCATCGATGTTGCCGTGGATGTCGGAGATGAGGGCGATTCGGGGCATGGGAAGACGAGAAGTTCAAGAGTTAGGGAACTACAGTGGGGGTGACAGGATGTGTCGTTGGGAGTCTGCGGCATGATACTATGACGTGAATTGGGAATGGGCTGTTCTCCTTGATCCCTATCGGATGTCGCGCTAGGTGGGAGGAATGCCAAAGAGTCCCTCCAAAAAAACCGCCGTTCCCGCCAAGAATAACGGCCCGTCTTCCATCCGGAAAAATGCCGCAAAACCGGTTGCTTTGAGTTCCTCCAAAGAGAAGCAGCCTGCGCAGGGTATCATTCAGGGAAATACCTCAAGGGATCATATCTACCGGATCTTCGTGATTTTTTCGGAGGTGCAGAACGAGCGATACCCGACCCCCAAAAGGCTCGCCGATCTCTGCGATGTCAAAAGTACAAGGACCATTCTTCGTGACATTGACCAGATTAATGGACTCCTAAGCAACTTCGAGCCAGCCAATAAAGATGGGGGGATGGTTGATACCAACGCGATCGAATTTGATCACCAGAAGGGTGGCTACCGCCTTCGCCACAAGCTCAACCACTTCCCCCTTATCCGAGTCGAGGATCGCGACCTTCTGACCCTTCATTTTCTCCGTCAGTGCCTTGAGCCATACAAGGACACGGGGATCGGCAAGAGCATGATCGAGTCGTTCAACCGGACCTTCGGCATCCTGACCGGAACGACCGACTGGAAACAGTGGGAGCGGATTGTCCACTTCCGCTTCGAGGGAAAGCCCGAGGTCTCCAAGGAGGACGTGAAGCTCTTCGACCTCCTGCACAAGGCCATCAAGGAAAACCTCCGGGTTTCCATCGACTACAAACCTGCCAAGGATCCCAAGAGCACCCGCATCGTGGAACCGCACTTCCTCTTCATGCGTAATGGTTCCTGGTATCTCTATGCCTCCAAGGCCGGCAAGCCCGAGAAGCGCACACTCAAGTTTGCCAGAATCAGCAATGCCAAGTTCACCGGTGAAAAGTTCACCCACGTCCGGATGGATCCCAAGGACAGCTTCGAATACAGCTTCGGAGTCGTTCCCTGCCAGTCGAAGGCACGCAGGAATCCTGTCGTTCTGGAGTTCACCAAGGATTCCGCCCAGCGGGTCGAGGAGACCCTCTGGCACCCAGAGCAGAAGGTTGAGAAACTTCCCGGCGGAGGAGTTCGGTTGGAGCTTCCCTTCGATGAGCCGACCTACCTCGAGCTGAAGCCGTGGATTCTCTCATGGGGAGCCTCGGCCAAAATCATCGGCCCCAAGGCCTTGAAGGATAAAGTAGCCGAGGACGTGCGGGCGATGGCGGTGGCTTTGGGATAATGGCTAAACCAATGTTTGATCAATCGCCCTTTTGATCTCCCTATCAAGCACTGATCCCGCCGAATAATCCGCGGGGGAGATCAGATTGATTCGGCCTTCATCCAGCAGGAGTTTGGCTTTCTTTTTGGCAACGGAACCGGGCTTGTGGACGGCGACAGAATAGCCGCCTAGGTTCTTCACCAGACTCATGCAGGGGACATCGGTCTCCCCATCGCCGATGAAGATCATGCGGGAGAACGGCACGGGGCGCTGTTCCATTGGCTGGTAGGCATTGATGCCGGCGGTGTCCCAGACATCGAGGCACCCCTTGTTGATGCGGAAGAGGAACTGGGTCTTGGTCGTGTAGTTCACGGCCATGGAGGGCCACTTTGCGATACCGTTCTGGTCGTAGAGGAAGGAGGAGGCGTAGATCGTCTTGAACTCTTTCCCGATCCGGCATCCCTCGATCATCTCCTTGATGCCCGAGGAGATGATGTAGTGCTCAAGCTTCACCCCCTTGCTTTTGGCAAATCGGTTCATCCGCCCAAACCAGGATGTGACGCCGGGAAAGAAATCAATGTCTCGGCCATGCGTCTGAAACGACTTGCGGGTCAGTTCCACCCCATTGTGCATCCCAGCCTCGCGGACCATCAGGAACATGTAGCAGAGGATCGGATCGGCGTTTTGTTCCTTGGCGAGATCGATCGCCATCTTCCAGAAGTGCTTCGGTTTCACCCCGAGCTGGGGAATGTAGCCGTACTCCTGCATGTAGCGGGGGCAGAGCGTCCCGTCGAAGTCGTAGCAAATGGCGATTGTGGGATTCATCACTTCAGATCCAAGCGTTGCACCTTCTGCGCTACAAATGAAAAGACAGGAGCCGCCAGTAACGCCCCGCGCTGGTTCTTCAGGATCACGTCCGCCCCCTCGACGACGACCACACAGGCGTGGCGGGGATGACCGGCCGGGAAATATCCGGCAAAGCACGCCGTGACGGGGTTCTTGCCCCCGTGTCCCGCTGCTCCTGCGACCCGCATGCCATCCACCCTTGCCAGAAGGATCGGATCCTTCTTTCCCTGCACCATCTCAAGCAGATTGTTGCGGCGGGCCTGTACCTGATCCTCGGGAATGATGGGCCTTCCTTCAGGACGCATCACGCCCCCCTCCGCAACCGCTCCGAAAAGATGGAGAAGATCCATGGCGGAGGCTGTCGTGTGATCGCCGATTCCGGCCGATCTCAGCTCTCTGAGGGTGAATGATTCGAAGACCGCGCCGGGGTCGAAGCGGAAGCGTGAGGCCTCGCGGAGTGCCGCCGCGCGCGAAAGCAACCTCCCTTGTCTGGAAGCGGCCACCGCCTCGATCGTCCCTGTGCGGGGATCCGAGAGCAGGATGATCATTCGGTCGGGGTGATAGCTTCTTGTTTCCCAATTCACTTCGCTCCGAAGGATTCCCTCCGGAGTCCGCTCCTCGGGAGGGATCCATCGGGTTGTCGATGCCGATGCCATGCCCGCCATGGAATGGAGGCTGACGACCAGCAGAAGAGCCGATGCTGCGAGTCTCTTCATGCCGCCTTGCGGTCTCCACCTTCCCCCTCGATTTCAGGACGACCATCCTGCCCTTCCGCGTGTGGCGAGGGAGGAATCGGGGGAGGGGTGGCCTGTGTCGGGGCGTCAGGCACTGCATGCTCGTCCTGCGGCTTTGATGAATGGGCGGGAGGCGTTGCGGGAGGAGCCTTGCGGGGACGCTTGGCGCGTGGCTTCTTGGGTGAGGAACCCGTGCCCGGGGCCTTGCCTGTCGAAGCCTTTTTGGAGGGGCGGTCCTCTCCTTCGAATTTGTGGAGTTCCGCCAGATCCACCGCTTCCGAGGGAGTCTCACCGGCGAAGAGGACGCGCATGAGCGCGGGGAAGTAGCGGTCGGCCGTCCCCATGCCGGTTCCAAAGAGACGTTGGATTGTCTCATCCTCCAGTCTCCCGTCATCCATCAGGTGGGAGACGTGGTAACGAACCTCTCCATCATTGCAGTCCATCTCGAAGTTTCCGATGACGAGGCCGTAATTCGCACGGGTGATGAACTCCATGGCCGCAGGGCGGAACTTCTCCTTCACCATGACCGGATACTGGATGAGGATCTGGAGGACATCGCCGGTCTTGTCGAAACGGAAGGAGCACTTCTGCAGGGCGCTGCCGGAGTTCATTGTGAACCACGCGCGGCGCTCCTCGCGCTTGCAGCTGTATTGGATGTCGTGCGCCTCGAAGTGGGCGATCAGCACCTCGAAGGGATCGCCGTAGATGGGGTTGTGTTTGTCTTCGCTCATGGGTGTTTGGGGTGATGGGGGTGGTTATTTCTTTTTTTAACGTTTCAACTGTGGAACCGAAGGTCCGCGTGTGTCATGAAGTCATCATGCATGGGTCGGGCGTCAGGATCTGTCGTCGTGATTCAATTCATTGTGAACCCCGTCTCGGCCAACTCCCCGAGGCAGTGAGGGCAGAGGGCCGTGCGCCACTCGCGGCCGCAGAGGTGACGCCAAGTCCACCCTGGGCTGGTGGACTTGCCCTCGACAGCCGCCACGGGCCCGTCGATCGGGCAGAGGAACGGCGTCCTCTTCGAGGTCTTGGCTTCCGTGCAATCAAAGAGATGGCGTGCATGGAGACTATCCATCAGAGGATCCCCGTCCTTGGTGAACGGATGATCAAGGCGTGAGGCAAAATCCCAGAACGGACGATCTCCCAGACTCCCTGCATGCCGCACCTCTACCCCTCCCACACTGAAGCTCATGGCTGAGCGCCCGGTCGAGGAGAGGGCTCTCCGGAATCCGTAGAAGCATTCCTTGAAGAGACGCCTCACTTCCTGCGGGGATCGGCGTTGCTTCACCGTGAATCCCTCGGGGATCATCTCCGGACGATTGTCGGGAAGATAGATCCAATCCTGGGTCTTGCCCGCAGGGCCGCACTGCACGATGTAATCGGCATCGCGGGATCGCTCGAGGAGGGCGGCCAGAAACAGATAATCCCGGGTATTGCAGAGCTTCCCTCCGCCTTTGGGGGCAAGTTGCGTGTCAGGCGGAATCTCATGAAGGGCAGAGCGACTGCCCGGGGGCTTGCGAGGAGTCTTCAGCAACGAGAGATCCGCGAGCGCCTTCAGGCGACGGCGTTTTGCAGCGGCCTTTTCCTTGGCGGCTTCCTCCTCATCGAGGCGGATGCGCTCCAGAATCATGGCCCTCGTCTCCTCGTCGAGATCTTCCTCGGCCAAGAGATGATCGTAGAGGGTGCCGTGCTTCATGATCAGGCGGCGAAGCCGAGGATCTTGGGTTCCGCTGTCGTGACGCTGTCCCCGTAGACAGGCACCATGGAGAGCGGGAAAGTTTTCTGAGGAGGATTCATGATGGGTTTTTGCAGGAAGTCGTGCGTGTCCATGTATTGAGTTGGTGTTGAGGATTGGTCGGTTGGGAAGTGGGTTGTTGAGTTTTCAGCGGTAGCACCTGCCGCCGCGGTAGCCGTTCCATGCCGGGGAGGCGCACCCGTTCCAGACGGGCCGGTATGCCCCGTTCCAGCAGTTGCCTCGATTCCAGCCGTTCCACCCACTCCAGGTATTCCCGTACCAAGGGCGGTTCCAACAACCTCCGTAGACGGGGAAGTACCCCCCTCCGTAGACACCCCCCGTCCCGTAGGGAGAGACATAATATCCGGGATAATAAGTTCCATAGCATGGCGCCACGTACGGTGTGGTTACCGTGGTTCCGTTGGGATAAGTGACTGTTGTGCAGGAGCAAAGAAGAGATAAAATCGTTATTAAAGCAATAATGTTAGCTGAACAGCAGAATTTCATGATGTTAGTTATAGCGTTTATTTCCTAGAATTCCGAGCCGATTCGCTTTTGAAGCATCAAATCGGACGGACACATCCTGTCGGTTCATGGAGTATCGGTTCATGGGTAGTCGGACGGGTCAGTGCATTCCCGCCGTACTGAGAGCGGCGATGGCCATGGCGCGCGCTCCTTCCTCCTCAGGGACATTGTTCTCGACGATCAGGAGGATCACCTGCGCGGGGGTGAGGGGACGGAAGGTCTTCAGACTGCGGCGGTGTTCGCGCAGGGAAGCCTCCGCCGCCTCATCGGTCGCTGTTTCCCAGGAACGCCCATCCCAGACCTGGATAATCTTGCGGGCCAGATAGTAGCCGTGCTCCTCCGAGTAATGGATCGTGGAGTCAACATCCAGAAAGTTCCCCTCCTCGTCCCTGTCGAGGAAGAGTGTCGTGATGTGGGTGTCGTTGGCCGGGTCGTATTGGATGTGTGAAGTTTTCATGCGTATGCGGCGAGGATCGCGTTGATCGGGCGTCAGCAGATGTCGGTGGGAATTCCGGTGCGCAAATCGCAGCGACATTCCCTGTCATCCGCATCAGCGAGCATCCCTCTCATGAAAACGAAACAAGCCTTGCCCCCGCCGGCCAAGATCATCGTCTTCGCTGCCTGACCCCTCCCCATCTCCTAATCCCCAAATCCGTAATGACCAACCAATCCATTCTTACCGCCGTATCCGAATGGGCCGCCGCCAAGGGGCTCGACAATGAGGTCCAGCTCCTGAGTGAACCGCCTGCACTGCTCGACCTCCGCCCCCTGCTCAGGCCGGAGGAACTTCCGTCTGACCACTCGGGCGTCTGTTTGACTATCAGCACACCCGATGGGGCGGAGTATCCGGGACAGATCGGGTTCTGGCTTCACGCCTCAGGCCAGGGCAGCTGGAGTGCTTTTTCCGAGGGGGATGAGGAAATCGACACAAGCCGCATCCCTCACTTCGGAGATGACAAGGAGCTTCTCTCCGTCATCTCGATCCTTGCTGGGGAATTCCTCGCCGCCGCCTGAATCACCACCATCGACGAGGGGTGTTCCCACACCCACGTATTCTCCACTCGGTCCATCCTTCAGCCTAACTACCCCCCTTCTGACTCACCCCGTGACCAGTTTGCGTAAATCTTCCGAGATCCAGAACCCAGCCTCCTCGTGGAGGCGATTCATCAGCGATTCCGCATCAGGAATCAGACCGCGATCCCTAGCCTCGATCAGAATGCCGACCAATCCGACCACCTTCAGACCCAGACTCTTGGCCGCAGAACGTCCCAGCCTTTCATCGATTAGCAGGAAATCCGCATTGCACTCCCTTGCCAGCACGATTGCCTCAGCCTCGCCCGCGCCCAGATCATGTCTCAGCAGATTCACGAGATCCTTGTCGTGCACGGATTGGCGGCTGATCCAAGGGGCCGCTCCGACCGCATCTGCACCAAGCTTTTGCATGCCGGCCTCGACCACTTCCTTCCACACGGCGTCAGGCAAAATCAGAGAACCAAAGATCTCTTTTAGCAGGTCAAGCTTGCCGATCCGCCCAAGCGCGATCAGCGGAGAAGCATCCGAGATAATAATCATGCAACTCGGACCTTGGAGAGAGCCCTTGCATCCTCAAGGGCCTCCTCCGTTCCGTAGTGGCTACCCAGCTTCCTTGCACCCAATTGAAGCTGAAATGTCCCGACCGGAAGCCCGGCCAATTCCGCTGCTTTTCCCATCGAGAGACGGCCAAGCGAGAACAGCGAGATCGCAAGCTCCAGCTTCAGGTCTGGAACCGACATCCGCGCGGACTCCAGCACATCGGTCGGCAACTCCATGGTCATTGTCGAGGGCATACCCCACCACTACTCCTCCATGCACCACCCGTCAACTTCCGCCCACGCCGCTTCTACCTCTCAACCCTTCAACTCATCCTCTTCCTCCCTGGTTTTCCCCTATTACCGACTACCGATTTCTGCCTCTTCCCCCAGCCCTCGACGCTCGACACTCGACCTTTGACTTCGGTCCGTGACCCAACAGCCTCGTAGCTCCCATCACCTATAACCTATCCCCTATTTTCCACCCTAACAGCCATCAGCCTAATCCCCTAACCACCTATCCCTATGACCAAAGACACCATCCTCACCGCCCTCATCGACTGGGCCGGCTCGCGCGGCATCCAGATCGTTGCCACCGAGCGCTCCCTCCCTCCCGCGGAGCTCGACATGCGACCGCTTCTCTCCCCCGGGGAGGAGGATTCCGCCGGTTCCGGTCTCCACCTCTTTATCGCTGCCTTGACGCACGGAGGTCCCGATGGCCACATCGGCTTCTGGATCCCCAATTCCCTGAAGAAGGGCTCCTGGAGCGCCATGGGGGAGGACGATGACGAGATTCCCCTTCACTGGATCCCCGAGTTCTCCAGTGAGCAGGGCCTGATCGCCTTCATCGACCGCGCGACCGCCCGCTTCCTCCTCAAGCACATTCAGGAAGCCTCCCTCGACGAATGGCTCGCGGACAACGGCTATTCCTACACAGTGCTGCGTGAACGTGAGTTCTGCGGCGAGGCTGCCGAGTTGGCCGACTCCCTCGGGCTCGAGGAGTGGCTGATCGTGGAGTTCAAGGATGCCCACGGCTTCGACATCACCCTCGGCGTCTCGGGATGGGGCGATGCCGCGACCTTCTACGCCAACGAGGACGGGTTCCTGACCTTCGACCAGCGCGGCAAGGGACTCAGAACCCGCGACGCCCTGGTCGCATGGCTTGAATCTGTCATCTAGGGGTGATTTCAACCTCCAGCGATTCTTTCCTCAACTCCTCAACCGGCTTCCCCTATTCCCCATCACCTAACTCCTAGCTCCTAGCTCCTAGCTCCCATCACCTAACTCCCACCACCCCATGCCCAACCTCTTCACACACCTAATCAGCCACCTCCTCCCCAAGGCCCGCAAGGCCGAGGTCACGGTCGATGTGTCCGAGGAGGATTGGGGCATCTTGGCCGGCATCAGGAAGGGGCTGAAAACGCTCAACGGGAAGGGAACTCTGGAGCTCGAGATCGTCGGGATGAGCCGCCTGAATCCCACCGTCGTGCTCTCCATCTTCGATCTCCTCCAGAACCGCGGCCCCGGCGTGAAGCTCCATGTCCACATCAGTACCAATCTCGTCGATGGATCCCTTATCTTCCCCATCCTTGCCGACGAGCTTCGGATCCGTCGTGGAGCATGGTTCCAGTATGCCACCGTTGCGGAACTTGAGAAAAAGGCCTTGGAGAACGACAAGGATGGGGAGGGTTGGAAGAATGCGGGTCGCGGCTCCCGCGTGAATACCGTGAAGGAGCCTTCAGCGATCACCGACTACCGCGCCATGTCAGCGATCCTCGGGGAGTACATGCCCCTGCGCGAATTCAAGGGAAAGCGCCTGCCGCTTGAAGAGACACTCCGTGATCACAATCTCCTTCCCGACCCGATCCGCGATGCCGCCCTCACCCGCCACTTCAGCTCCTGATCCTCCCTTGTTCCGCCTCTCGTTTCACTTTTTCACTTTCTAACCTTTTACCTTTTTAACCCCATCATCCCATGTCCAACACCATCCAATGCCCCCAATGCAGCCATCAGTTCGAAATGACGGAGGCCCTCCTCCGTCAGGTCAGTCAGCAGGCTCAGGTCGAGATTGAGACCCGCCTGCAAGCCGAGCGCGAAAAGATTGTTCGCGATGCCGAAGCGCGTGTCGCCGAGGCCGTAAAATCAGCCGCCGACGAGCGCAAGGCCTCGGAGGAGGCCTCCCGCAAGCTTCGTGAAGAGGCGGTTGCAGCAGCCGTCCGCCTTGAGCAGGAGCGTCAGGCAACCCAAGCAACCCTCCAAGCCCAGCGCGAGGAACTGAACCGCAAATCCCTCGAGGCACTCACCAAGCAACTTTCCGACATGCAGGAACAGAACCAGAAACTCGTCGAGAGTCAGCAGCTAGCCCAGATCGAGGCCCGCAAGCAGGCTGATGCGGCGGCCACCCAGCGCATCGAGCAGGTCACCACAGAGCTTCAGCAGAGCCTCAAGCAGGAATCGGAGCTCAAGATCCGCGAACTGGAACTCAAACTTGGGACCGTTCAGGGCAAGCTGGAGGAAGCCAGCCGCAAGGCCTCGCAGGGATCCATGCAGAACCAAGGTGCCGCCCTCGAGGCGACCTTTGAGGACCAGCTTCGATCCACCTTTACACGTGACACGGTCACCGAGGTGAAGACCGGAGCACGTGGAGCCGATGTCATCCTTGAAGTCTTCAATGATGTGGGAACCGCCAGCGGAAGCATTCTCTTTGAGACTAAGCGCACCCAGGAATGGGGCAATGCATGGATCGGAAAACTCCGCGAGGACATGCACCGTGTGAAAGCCCATGTGGGGGTCATCATCACCCAGCAGCTTCCCAAGGACATCGTCGGATGCGGATTCAAGGATGGGGTCTGGGTCTCCGATTACACCTCGGCCATGACACTCATCCGCTCCCTCCGCTGGGGACTCATGCAGGTCCAGCTGGAGAAGAAAGTCCATCAGCACGCCGACGAGAACGCGGCCCTTCTCTACGGCTACGTCACCAGCCCCGAGTTCCGCAACCGCGTGGTCAGCATCGTGGGTGCCCATGCCGCCCTGCGTGATGGGATCAACAAAGAGCGCAAGGCCATGGAAAAGAACTGGAAACTCCGCGAGACCCAGATCGATATCGTCGAGACGAACATCATGGCCATGCTTGGCAGCATCGAGGGCAATTCCGGCCATCGCTTGGAAGGTGTTGGTGATCTGGAGCTTGAGGATGCGGGTGGCAGTCTCCTCGAGGATTCCGAATAAAGCCCCGCCCTAACTCCTGGGTTCCCCACCAGCTCTCGACCTTCGACCCTCGTCTCTCGACTCAGCCACTTCCTATGTCCACTCAATATTGTCTGCCGATTGCTCCGGTCAGGCACTTTGTAACCTTCTAACCCTTCTAACTTTTTAACCACGGCCTCCAATTTCCCACCTTCTAACCTTTTAACTTTTCACCTTCACACCAATCCCTCAACTCCTCAACTACTCAACTTCCAGCTACAAGCTCCCATCTTCCAATCCACCCCTCGACTCAACCACTCCCCCTGCCTTCCCCGACACATCCCGTCACCGCATTTCTGAAAGGCTTCTACTTTCCAACATTCTAACTTCCCCATACGTGGCATTTTTCAATTTCACACCAATCCCTTCCTAACAGCCTCACAGCCTAAACACCTATCCGTAATGACCAACGAATCCATCCTCACCGCCGTCTCTGAATGCGCCGCTGCCAAGGGTTTCAATTACTCCGAGTACCCCGAAGAGCACCGAACCAACTGACATTAGATCGGTTTAGGGTTCCTCTTTCAGAATCATCCTAAAATCGAATGCCTAGACTCATTGATAACAGTAAAACGTTGTGCCTCTACACAGAAGGCGATAAGCAATGATAGCTGTCCTTGTACGCATGTTTCCGGTTGCATATGCGATTATCGAAGTTAAAGAAGGGGGTCTTCTACTCGCCAAAAGGCCAGAGGGCAAATGTCTTTCTGGCTATTGCGAATTCCCCGGAGGAAAAATCGAAAAGGTCGAGTCTGCTGCTGATGCGCTAGTGAGGGAACTTGAACAAGAGGTGTTGATTCAAACGCAAGTTATTCATATTCTGGAGCCCGTTGGGCACCACTACGAGAAATTCTCGATAAGGCTCATTCCGTGCAGGGCGAGAATTCTTGCCGGGCTTCACACGGCAGCAGAGCACTCGTCGATTGCTTGGTTTCATTTTGGGAAATCGATGCCAATCGCTCGCACCAGCCGACCTACCAGTTTTACAACATTTCTTTGAAATCATGAGTTCAAGCGAATTTGTGCCGGGAATTTACGAACGCGTTCAAAGCGGTTTGCTTCAAAGGTTTCTCCACGAGAATACCGAACTTCGTGCTGTCTTCCAAAAAATCGATCGAGAGGAGGAGCCGGCCAAATACTCAGCCTTTGTGGCTCGTTTCATCGAATCGGCATTAAAGCAAATAACAACAACCGAGGAGCGGCTCACTCTTTGCAACGAATTACTGGAACGAATCTTTTCATCAAGTGATATGCAGCACGTGAAAGGAGATTTGTTGACGTTATCTGATCCGAGGTTGCTAACCGAAATCACCCCTTCCTATCTTGCGCGATCGGGACTTCCACGGCCATTGACGCCACTCGCAGAGAGTAGTCTTTTTACCGGCGCTCAGACCGACCCGCCGCTCGCCAACGAGTTGGCTCTCGAAATGGCTTCGGCCGACCGGGTGGATATTCTGATTTCGTTTATCAAGTGGTCTGGCCTGCGACTTCTAATGGATGAATTGCGCGCGTTGTCAGACCGCGGAGTGCCGATTCGCTTGATTACCACATCCTACATGGGCGCCTCGGATGCGCGGGCTGTGGAATGGATTGCCGGGCTGTCCTCCGCGAAAGTGCGGTTGTCCTATGACACAGAACGGACACGCCTTCACGCAAAAGCGTATCATTTTCACCGGGAATCTGGGTTTTCGACAGCCTATATCGGCTCTTCCAATATGTCGGATGCCGCGATGACAAATGGCCTGGAATGGAATCTCAAAGTCACCGCGCAAGACCAGCCACATATTATCGACAAATTCCAAGTTGAATTCGAAACATATTGGAACAGCCGCGAATTCATCCCGTTTGATCCTGAACGGCCCGAAGTCCTTAGGGATGCCATCAGCTATGCGAGGAAAAAGACTTCCTCTGCGCTGCCTATGGTTTTTTTCGAAATCAAGCCACACGCCTTCCAGGAGCGGATTCTCGAGGCACTCGAAACGGAGCGGGCGGGCGGGTATTGGCGCAATCTGGTCGTTGCTGCCACAGGGACCGGTAAAACTGTGGTCGCCGCATTTGATTATAAACGGCAATGCGACCGCTTGGGTCAGCGACCGAGGCTTCTTTTTGCTGCACACCGCGAGGAAATCCTAAAGCAATCATTGCAAACCTACCGAGCCGTTCTGCGCGATCCGAACTTTGGCGAGTTGTTGGTAGGCAACTTTGACCCGAACCGATTCGATCATCTTTTTTGCTCCATCGGGATGCTGGAAAACCGGGATCTTTTCAGACGCCTCGGCAAGGATTTTTACAGAATCATCGTCATCGACGAGGCGCACCACAGTACCGCTCTCAGCTATCGGGTCCTGACTCAGCAATTCGATCCCGACATTTTATTGGCGCTCACCGCCACACCGGAGCGAATGGATGGCAGCAGCGTCGTTGCGGAGTTCCACAATCGTTTTGCTGCCGAGATTCGGCTTCCCGAGGCTCTCGATGAAAAACTCCTCTCCCCTTTCCACTACTTCGTGGTCGAGGATCCGGTTTCGCTAGATGCCGATAAATATTGGACCCAGGGCCGTTTCAATCAAGCCGAGTTGACGAATATCTACACCGGGGCACATGCGTTGGCTCAACAAAGATTGCACGCAATCGTGGAGGCTTTGCAGAGATACCAGCAGGACATCCAAAGTGTTCGTTGTATCGGATTTTGTGCCAGTGTGGACCATGCTAAGTTCATGGCCGAGCAATTCAATGAGCAAGGCCTGCCTGCAGCCTACCTTGTTGGCGATACCATCGACGAGGCGCGCGCGCATATTTTAAGGGAATTCCGGTCCGGCGATCTGAACTTTCTTTTCACTGTGGATGTTCTCAGCGAAGGCGCCGACATTCCCGAGGTCGACACCGTTTTATTTCTTCGGCCCACCGATAGCATTACGGTGTTTCTCCAGCAACTCGGCCGTGGGCTTCGCCTTTATCCCGGCAAGGAATGCCTCACCGTACTCGATTTTGTCGGTCACCTTCACAAGCATTATCGCATCGATCGCAAGTTCAAGGCCCTTCTCCGCAAAGACCGATTCAATATCGAGCACGAACTCGAATGCGGGTTTCCCCATCTTCCCGCAGGTTGCAGCATTCGATTCGAGCAAGTTGCCCGCGAGCATGTGCTTCGGAACATCAAATCCAACCTCGCCAATCTCCGCGTCCAAATTATCGAGCACCTCGAAACCTTTCGTGCCGAGACCAACAATGACCCCACTTTCATTAACTTTTCCAAGCACCATGGCTACGAACCCCTCGAGATTCTCGGTGAAAACAGAACCTGGTCCGAATTCAAAGCCTCGGCGCGTTTGCAGGAAAGTCCAACCGACCCCGATCTTGAACAACTACGTGCCGCGCTCGCAAAGATCGCCGCTATGTCCGGTCGTGCCGGGATCGCCCGCCTCCAGCGAGTTCTTACGCACATCAGATCCGGTGAAATTCCCCGGGCCATCGCAGAGGCGGACTCCGCAGCGATGGCTATCCACTATCAACTCTGGGGCAAAAAAGGCACAGAGATTGGTGTGTCCAATATAGAAGAATCCTTCCAGAAACTCGCTGCCAACCCCTCTTGCATCTCCGATTGCATGGAGATTCTCGAACTAGTTGAAGATCGAAATCGCATCCTCAGCCTCACCGACAACACGCCCTTTGAAGTCCATGCCAATTACACCAACGCCGATATCCAGTCTTTGATGGGCGCAACCTCAATGAGCAGTCCCGGTCAACAGGGCGTCGGTGTGATTCATTTCAAGGAATTCAAAGCCTATGCCCTGCTTGTCACATTTCAAAAATCCGAGAACGAATTTTCTCCCAGCACCATGTATGCGGATTACCCCATCAGCCAGGATTGCCTCCACTGGGAATCACAGTCCAACACAACGCAAAGCTGTAACACTGGCCAAAATCTCATCCATCACGCACATCGCGGCTACCGGATTCTAATTTTTGCTCGTGAAAGGAAAAAACAGGATGGTTTCACGCTCCCCTTTACATACCTCGGTCAAGCAACTCATGTCCGTCATGAGAGCGACCGCCCCATCAAAATAGTCTGGCAACTCGACCACCCCATGCCCGCTTTGATGTTTGAAAACTGCCGGAAAGGCGGCTGACGGTCTTTGTCGATGGTTGCTTTTGGCACGGATGTCCCAAGTGCTATCGTGCGCCAAAGGGGAATCGAAAGTTCTGGGAGGCCAAAATCGCCCGTAACCGTGAACGCGACCGGGATGTGAACCGGGTGCTAAAAAAGCGAGGTTGGCGCGTCCTCCGTATCACAGAGCATTCACTACGCAAAAAAGATAACAAGCGCCTGCTCTCCCGAATTGAGAAGGCGCTATCCTTGCAGTAGCGTTCGTAGTGCGGCTGAGGAAGCGATCGACCATGTTCCCAATATGGGAACATTTCTCTTGATTCCCCATCTCTCTGATCTACCCTTGTCATGAGAATCATCTCCCGGAAAACCCTGCGCGATTTCTATGAAAAGCACTCCGATGCCAAGGCTCCCCTGGAGGCGTGGTTTCATGAAACCGTCGCCGCCGCATGGAAATCCCCTCGGGACATCAAGAGCCGTTACCCTTCGGCGGATGTCCTGCCCGGAAACCGGGTGGTCTTCAATATTAAGGGAAACACCTACCGTCTTATCGTGAAGATCCACTACAACACCGCAATCGTCTTCGTCCGGTTCGTCGGAACTCACGCCGACTACGACAGGATCGACGCCGGGACCATCTGATCCATCCCATGAAACCCAAAATCATCAAGAACAGGAAGGAACATGCCGGAGCGCTCTCCCGCATTGAGAAGCTGATGGACGCCGCCCCCGGTTCGCCAGAGGAGGAGGAGCTGGAGCTGTGGGCGCTGCTCGTGGAGCGATATGAAGAAGAGAACTTCCCCATGGACATTCCCGATCCCGTAGAGGCGATCAAGTTCCGGATGGAGCAAGAGGGCCTGCGCCAGAAGGATCTGGAGAAGTTCTTCCCCGGCAAGAGCCGCGTCTCTGAGATCCTCAACCACAAGCGCGCCCTGAGCATCGGGATGATCCGGGCCCTCCACAGAGGCCTCGGCATCCCCGCCGAGGTCCTGATCCGCGAGGTTGCAGCGTAGAAATCACCGCCATGCAGACCTTCACCACTAAGGGAGCGACCGACTTGCTCTATGCAGATGATTTCCGGAGTAACGGGTGCCCCGATGTCTGGTGTCTGCTGAACGAATCCGGAACGATCGAGCTGGAGGCCACCACCGAAGAAGTCCAATCTGCTGCGGAGGCGCTCGAAATCCTCATCGACTCCGACGTGATCCCCGATGAAGTCATGACCGCTCTGATCGAGCGCCTTAATTCACAAAGGGCTCTGGACGTGCCGGTGTAGTCGGTACGGCTTCTCTCATGCCTCGCTGGATCATCTACAACTCGCCCGATGATTGCCCGGCCAGTGAGCAGAAGGTAGCGGAGTTTCTGCAGGGTCTGGATGATTCATTCACTGTGCGGTGGGGGTTCTTCTACACGGATCCCTATTCCAATCTTTCCCGCGAGGGGGATTTTGTCATTCAGGGGCCGGATGGGCATGTGCTGGTGATGGAGGCGAAGGGAGGTCACCCTGCTCCCAATCCCGCAACGGGGGAGTGGAATACCGCGGATAAGGAAAATCCGTTCCTCCAGCTGGATCGTGAGTGGAAGGGGGCCATGGAGCGCCTTCGGAATCAGGCGGATCAGATCGGAGCCAAGATGCCATATGTCGACCGGGTATTGGCACTCCCGGACGTGAATCTTTCTCCCGAACAGGTATCCTATGAAGGTACTGCGCGGGACAGGGTGGCGGCGGCAGGGGATCTGGGTGATTTCAAGGGGTGGTGGAGGAGCCGTTTCCACGGGCGTCATCTGGAATGCTCCCGTGATCAGGCAAGGAGGATCTTTGACGGGGTTTTTGCCATCGGGATGCCTGCGGGAGCCACGAGGCATGTGCTGGATTTTGCGGACAAGGTGATCGAGCACCACACGCGTGGGCACTTCGAGATCCTCGATGCGCTTGCCGGGAATGATCAGCTGATCTTCAGCGGCGGTCCCGGCACGGGGAAAAGCTGGTTGGCGCTTGAGCAGGCAAGCAGATGGGCTGCGGCGGGCAGGAAGGTGCTCTTCCTCTGCTACAATCTGGAGCTGGAGGCATGGCACCGCGCTGTCTGTGCCAAAAAGCACGAGGGGATCACTGTACGCAGCTACCAGTCCCTCGGAGCCGAGCTTCTGGGTCATCCTGATTCAGGGAGGTTTGCATCCAGGGAGGAGGAAAGCCGCTACTATGACAGGGAGTTGCCCGGCGCTTTGGCGGCAAAGGTTGCGGAGGCCGGCTTTGAGCGGCCCTATGATGCGCTCGTCGTCGATGAGGCGCAGGATCACAATACCGAGCCGCCGATCGATGGTCATGCCTCCGGCCCCGGGTGGTGGACGATCTATCTGGGACTTCTCAAAAAGGGTGGTGAGGCGCCGGTGGCTATCTTCCACGACCAAGCCCAGCGTCTCTCTCTCCGGGCGGGGGGGTTCAATCCGGAGTCGCTGAGAAATTCCCTGATGCAGCCGGTGAGTGTGAGGGTTTCCTATCCGCTGCGCTACACGCGACAGCTAAGGAGCTATTTCAGCACGCTGGAAGGTGATCACTCGGGGGATTTGCTGCGTGATATGCATCACTCGAGGGTGATCCTGCCGGAAGGCCCCGAGCCCGAACTGATCAGTGATGTTTCAGAGAAAGATGAGGGGATGAGGTGCGCCGAGATCGTGAAGCGGTGGATCAGGGAGGGGCTGGCAAAGCCGCACGAGATCATGGTGCTCTACCCGAGCAGCAGTGCCGTGCCGTCATGGCTGGAACAGGGAAAGATCAACGGGGTATCCTTCCAGACCGGTGCGGGTAATCTTCCCAAGGAGATGATCAGGGCCGTCTCCATCAACAAAGCCAAGGGGCTTGAGCGTCGGGGCGTCGTTGTCGTGGGGCTGCCGGATTGGAGCGAGGCATCCCGGAATGAGTACAAAGCCAAGACCTTCATTCAGGGCGTGACCCGCGCACAGCAGCTACTGGCTGTGATCACAAGGCCGGTAATAGACTGATTGAGCACCTCAACTCGGCCAGGATTGCTGGATGTGCCGGTGTGATGGATAGGCTGTTAGGCTCTTAGGCTGAAGGCTGAAGGTGAATTGGAGTCCAAGCGCGACTCGAAAAAGCAGAGATCCATGAAGAGGGAGGGTTGCATCTCGAGGGATGGGCACCCCGAAATCGGGGGTGACGTTTCCAGCGACACTCCCTGTCATCCTTGTTGAACCATATTTTCAACCGATGAATCAGAGTCGCATTACAGCCACCTTCATGGATGGCGATGTTCCCCTCACCATGGCTCCTCCGCCTCCCCCTGTAACGAGCTGCGAAATGGAGTGGCCGGAATCTTGGGGTTCGAATCCTCCGATCCGGC
Organism: Chthoniobacterales bacterium; assembly: GCA_044236545.1. Lineage (GTDB taxonomy): Bacteria > Verrucomicrobiota > Verrucomicrobiia > Chthoniobacterales > UBA6821 > UBA6821. The sequence goes on along the minus strand of JBIIGI010000030.1, from coordinate 911 downwards.
TTCAGCCATCGGAGCCATTCGCCGGATCCTCGAACGAGACGGATCGGATCATCAACAACTGGCGTCCACGGATCGCCTCTGTCGTGGAGCAGTCGATCTCGATGGCCAAGGATCTGTGTGAAATTTCATGGAACGGGGAGGAGGAACCCTATCCCTGCTGTCCTTTTCTCAAGCTGATCACGCCCGCGGGCGGTGACATGCGCCGATTCACGGATGAGGCCTGTCATGTCCTGCTGCAGGCATCCTCGAGAGAGGAGATCTTGGACTCCTACTGGTTCGATGGAAGGGCGCCGGATGCACGCGATGTGATGGAGTGGATGGAGCGCTGGGCGGTATGGCTCCCTGATGAGGATGGCCAGTTCCGGCTGTGGAGCGCGTTCCTGCCGTGCGAGGCGATGGAGGCCCTCTACCGCTATGTCCATGCCCTCGTTCACGACTATTACCTTGAGATTCTGGAACTCCACATGGAGTGGGAGGAACGCAGGGAGCTGGAGGTTGCTTCCGGGGAAGCTCTTCCCGATTTTCAGGATACTCCTCCGGAGTCGATCCTCTATTACCATCCCAGGCTGATCATCGATGAGCAGGAGTTCTCGCTGACCGCGGACAATGCCGAAGAGTTAAGGGATTGGTCCTACGACGCTTTCGTGAGCTGGGGGAAACGGATCACGAAGGAGCAGAGGGAAGCCTTGGTCATGTTGGGCTACGAGGCTGATCAGCTATGCCCAATCAGGCGTTGGCCGGAGTGACGAAGATCGTTCCTAATGCCGGGACGCCTTGCAGAATAGGCTCAGCAGGGACATTTCTTTGAGGGAGTTGGCCGTTGTTTCTGAAATCCGGGGATCAGCCACAACGATGGCAAGGCACTGTGCTCTGGAGATGGCGACGTTGATACGGTTCTGGTCGAGGATGAA
>JBIIGI010000093.1:0-8231 GCA_044236545.1 Chthoniobacterales bacterium | reverse complement strand
GCGCAGGGGTGGATCGCGCGCTCCCAGAGCGCGGCCTGTCTGCTCAATCTGAGGCAAATCGGCACCGCGCTTCAGCTTTACCTGGCCGATCACGAAAACCGGATGCCGGTGATGGCCGCCATCCGCCTTTCCAAGGATACACCGGATCCGGCCATGGACACCGTGCTCCTACCCTATGCCGGCAATGATCCGCGCGTGTTCGCCTGCCCCTCGGACACACGGTTGGCCAAGGTCAGCGGCACCAGTTACCACTGGAACAACGCCCTCAACGGGCAGAACCTGAATGACCTCAACTTCATGGGGGTCTTCCGGGAGAAAACCCGTATTCCGGTGATCGCCGACAAGGAGGGGTGGCACAACCACTCCGAGTACAAGGTCAATTTCCTCTATGCGGACGGTCATGCCACCAAAGAGTTCAGCCTCTTCACCCTTCCCTGACGATGCTTGAGATTCGCGGCATCTCGAAACGCTTCGGGGAGAGGCAGGCTCTCCAGCCGCTGGAGTTGAACGTTCCGAGGGGGGAAATCTTCGGCCTCCTCGGTCATAACGGTGCGGGAAAAAGCACCACGCTGGGAATCCTCCTCGGTCATGTCCGCCCCGATTCCGGGGAGGTCGTCGTCGCGGGCCACTCCGTCCAGAATGAACGGTGCCGGGCCCTCCGTCATGTCGGGGCCATCTTTGAGACTCCCTGCTTCCTGGATTACCTGAGCGGCTGGCAGAACCTCCTCTACTTCGTCTCCCTCTCCGGCGGGGCGAAGGACTCGCGCATCCGGGAGGTGCTTGAACTGGTGGGGTTGGACAAAAGGATCCACGATCCCGCCCGCACCTACAGCCACGGAATGCGTCAACGTCTCGCCCTGGCGCTGGCACTGCTTCCCCAACCCGAACTTCTCGTCCTCGACGAGCCCAACGACGGCCTTGATCCCGAGGGGGTGATCGAGATGCGCAACCTGATGTTCAGGCTCCGTGACGAGTTCGGGATGACGATCCTCTTCTCTTCGCACATGCTTCCGGAGGTCGAGTTGCTCTGCGGCCGCATCGCCATCCTGAACAGGGGCAGGCGGGTTTTTTACGGTGACTGGCGCGCGCGGGGGAAGGAAGCCCGCCGGGTGAATCTCGGCCTGAAAAACCCCGCAAGTGCACGGCCCGTGCTCGAGAACAGCGGCGTGACTTCACTCGGCGGCGACCTGTACCGGATGCCGGCCGGGATCGATCTTCCCGATCTTGTCTCCGCCCTTGCCTCTTCGGGGGCGGGGGTTTTCCGCGTGGAGGAGGTCCGGTCTTCGCTCGAGGATTTCTACATGGAGGAAATGCAGTCATGACCGCGTTTTGGACACTTTTCCGAGGGGAGGTTTTCAAGCTCTTCTCGCGCAGGCGGACGCATCTCGGGTTCGTCTCGTTCCTGCTTCTGGAGTGCGGACTGCTCTGGATGCTCAGCCTCGACCGGGTCAAGGCCCGGATGACCTCGTCGCTGGAGGCCGCGGGCTACTCTTCTTCAGGGGACTTCCTTTCGGGCCCCACCTTCGCGCTCCAGATCATGATGTGGACGAGTTTCCTGCTCGGAGCCCTTTATCTCGCGCTGGTGAGCGGAGACATCTTCGCCAAGGAGGCCGAGGACGGAGTGCTGCGCATGATGCTCTGCCGTCCGATCACCAGGGCGCGGCTTGTCCTGGCCAAGGCCTTGACCTGTCTTGTCTACACCTTCGCACTCATCGCGTTCATCGGTCTCTCCGCACTGCTCGTGGGGCTCTGGCGTCACGGCATGGGGAGTCTCTTCGCCTTTGCACCTAAGGATGCCGGGGGTCTGTTCGCCGTGTTCGCTCCGATGGAGGGGCTTTGGCGCTACCTGCTGGCAATTCCCGTCCTCAGCCTCAGCATTTATCCCATCTGCTGTGTCGGACTCCTCCTTTCCTGCCTTCCCATCAAACCCTCCGTGGCCACGGTGCTGACCCTCTCGATCTTCTTCGTCGACAACATCCTGTCCAACATTCCCTTCCTGGAGGGGCTGAGGGAGTTCTTCTTCACCCCGCGGATCACTTCCTGGACGCAGGTTTTCCAATATAGCATTCCCTGGGAGACGCTGCTCGAGAACCAGCTCTGGCTGGCCGGGGCGAACTTCACACTCATCATGATCGCCGTGGCGATCGTCGAGAGCCGGGATTTCAAAAGCTAAGGAAGCGCTGAAGTTCTCCACGCCCCGGCGGAACGGGTGCGTGTCGGGAGATTATTCCGTTTCAGTTTTTACTTCAGCCTTCGGGCTTCACCCTTCAGCCTCGACGGATGCCGATGAAGACGATTTCCGAACTCAAGAAGGACGCCCGCGAATTCTCCCCGCAGGAGGCGGTGATCCGCGCGCAGATCGAGAAACTGACGCTCAAGGAGGCCTCCAACGGAAAGCCCTTCCACGAGGTGGTCCTGCGCGACGGCACGGAAAGCATGACCCTGAGGGCCTGGGCGGACACCGCCTCCTTCGAGGCCTGCAACTCGGCCGTCAAAGGGGACTTCGTGGAAATCAGCGGCAACTTTTCCCACAGCGCCGCTTTCGGGCTTGATGCGCGGGGTTGGGAGATGGCCCCCCTTCCCGACGAGGACGTGGACGCTCTTCTGGAGGGATCAGCCGAGCGACGAACGCTGCTCGAAAATGCCCTGAGGCGGATCACGGAAGCCGTCTCCGGAATGACCGACCTGCGTCTGCAGGCTCTGTGCGCCCAGTTCCTCGCCCAGCACGGGGCGCGGTTCCGCAGGGCCGCCGCTGCGCGCAACAACCATCATGCCCGCCGGGGGGGGCTTCTGGAGCACACCGCCCGGATGATGGATTCCGCGATGTCCCTCTGCGGGGTCTACCCGGAACTCAACCGCGATCTGCTGATCGCCGGCGTCCTCTTCCACGATACGGGCAAACTCTGGGAGACCTGCCCGCCCGAGCGGGGATTCGGGATCGAGACGGAGCTTCGCGGCGAACTCCTCGGCCACCTCTCCATCGGCATTGAGTTGGTCAACATCCTCTGGCGCGACCTTCCCAAGCAGGGCTGGGAGGAGCTCTCCCCCTCCTCGGAGGAGATCCGCCTGCACCTGCTTCATCTCGTCGCCTCCCACCACGGCCAGTTGGAGTACGGATCCCCCGTGCTTCCCAAGACCCCGGAGGCGGCGGTCCTCCACTTCGTGGACAACATCGACGCCCGTCTGGAGATGTTTTTTGCCGCCTACCAGAACGGAGCCAAAGATTCCCGGACGCCGCAGGAATGGGTGCGGGCACTCGGGGTCGCACCCGTCCGACCGTTGCCAAAATCAACCTCCGCACCCTTCCCCGCCGAAGACTGATTTGTTTCCGTGATCCGGCCGGATGGGGATGCCCTGAAATCCCCTGCCCGCCCGTTCACCACGGCGAGTTGTCTTGAGAACGATCGGGAGTTCATCCACCCTGTAACCCGATGAAAAAATCAGGATGCCTTACCCTCGTGCTCTTTGTCGGCCTGGGACTGAGCCTTTTCGGCAATCTCCTGCTCCTGGTGTTGCTTGGCACGCAGGGGGAGGGCCCCGTAACGGCGCTGAAGGAAAGGAAGTTCACCGAGACGACGCTGGTGCCCGGCACGGGGTCGACGGACAAAATTGCCGTCATTCCCATGGATGGCCTGATCACCTTCGGCGGCGGCATGAGATCCGGCGACTCGATGGTGGAGGATCTCAAGGATGCCTTCCAGCAGGCGGCCGACGACCCCCGGGTGAAGGCGGTGGTGCTCTCGGTCGACTCGCCCGGCGGCGAGGTGACGGCGGGTGACACGATCCACCATGCCCTCGGGATCCTCTCCTCGAAGAAACCCGTGGTGATCTTCATGAACTCGATCGGAACCTCGGCCGCCTACTACATCGCCTGCGCCGGTTCCTGGATCATGTGCAACGAGACGACCTTCACGGGGAGCATCGGCGTCATCATCTCGACGCTCAACTACAAGGAACTCTTCGGAAAGATCGGCCTGCAGTCGGTGATCTTCAAGAGCGGACGCTTCAAGGACGCACTCAACGGGGCACGCGACCTGACGAATGAGGAAAAGACCTACTTCCAGGGGCTTGTGATGCAGACTTATGACCGCTTCCTGAACATCGTGGCCACCGCGAGAAAACTCGATCCCGCCGCCCTGAGAGAAGGCGTGGCCGACGGACGCGTCCTGAGCGGAAAGGATGCCCTGGCGGCGAAGCTCGTCGACCAGACGGGCTATGTCGAGGATGCCTACGGGAAAGCAAGATCGCTTGCCCGATCGACGGGGGCGGAAATCGTGCGCTACGAGAGGAAGCGCGGCTTCGCTCGACTGCTCCGCTTCTTTGAGGACTCGGAGAAAACGGACATCCATCTCGATCTGAATCCGCAGTCGGGAAGGGTGAAGCTTGAGAGCGGACGCCTCTACCTGCTACCGGCTTTCTACGCCCCGTGATGGCGCCGCACTTCCTCTCCGTGGCGCCCCCCCTCGCCTCACCCCTCCTCTGGCTTGGAGCGGCCGGTTTCCTGACACTGCTCGGGTTCTACGCATGGCTCGCGGCAAGAAGTTCCCGCGGGGCCGTCCTGACTGCGCAGCCCTTCGCCCTCCCGGATGTGCTTTGCGCGGGAATCCTGGCCCTCTGGATGATCTCGGTGATTTTTCAGTCCCTCGAGACCACCCAGCGGATCACCCTGCCGGTGATCATTGCCAACTCGGTCGTCTACACGTCGCTGGTGATGGGCATCTTCGGTGTGATGGGGTTCCGGGGACTCCCGGCGATCCCGACATTTGCCTTGCAACCGGCACGCTTTCCCAAGGCCGCCGCCACGGGGATCCTCTGGCTGGCCTGCACGTATCCCCTGATCCTGGCGACACAGGGTCTGGTGCAACATTTCAACGGGACCGGGGACGACTCACAGCTCATCGTCCGCTACTTTCTGGAACATCCCGACCCGCGCCACCGCGCCGCCGTGATCTTCATGGCGGTGATCATCGCCCCGGTGGCCGAGGAGGTGATCTTCCGGGGCTATCTCTACGGGGTGATCCGACGGTTCGGCGGCCGCATCCCGGCACTGCTCACCTCGTCGCTGCTCTTCGCCGCGATCCATGTCCACCTCCCCTCCATGCCGGGACTCCTCATCCTTGCCGTGATCCTCTGCCTGCTCTACGAGCGCACGGGATCGCTCTGGGCCCCGATCACGATGCATGCCCTTTTTAATGCCGCGACGATCGCGACTCTGATCTTCTGGCCGGAACTGGCCGGGTGAGAAAAAGGCAAAATGAAAAAGGCAAAAAGGGGGCGACCGGAGTCTGAGGCGGAGTTGCTGGAGCTGATCTCCGCTTCCCTTCCCAAGCCCTCACGCGATGTCCTGACGGGGATAGGCGATGACTGCGCCGTGATCAGGCCTTCGGCCGCAAAGGGAATCCTGCAACTCCTCAAGACCGATGCGCTCGTCGAGGGGATTCATTACACCCCCGGAACACCGCTGCATCTGGTCGGTTGGAAGGCTCTCTGCCGCCCACTCAGCGACATCGCAGCCATGGGAGGCACACCGCGTCACGCGATGATCACCATCGCCGCCCCCTCCTCAGCAACGGTCTCCTCCTGGAAATCGCTCTACGCGGGGATCGGCAAGGCGGCGCGGGCCTTCGGCGTCTCGGTCGTCGGCGGAGAGACCGTCCGTTCACCCGGTCCCTGCTTCCTCTCGGTCACGCTCACCGGGGAAGTGGAGAAGAACCATCTCAAGCTCCGCAGCGGGGCCCGCCCCGGCGACTTCATCTGCGTGACGGGAAGACTTGGCGGCTCCCTCAAGAGCGGACGCCATCTCCGCTTCTCCCCTCGTCTTGACGAGGGGCGGTGGCTCGGCGCCGAACGGGGGGTCACCGCCATGATGGATCTGAGCGACGGTCTCGGGAGCGATCTTCCGAAGCTTGCCCTCGAGAGCGGCCTCTCCTTCTCGATCGACCCGGATTCGCTCCCTCGCCACCGCGGATGCTCGCCTGGGGAAGCCCTCTCCGACGGCGAGGATTACGAACTGCTCCTGACGATCTCACCCTCGCGCTGGCCCTCGATCATGCGCCGTTGGAGCACTCGCTTCCCGCGGATTCCGCTCACCTGCATCGGTCGGACGACCCCTGCGGATTTCCCTCCCACTCCGCTTCCCTCCGGCTACGATCACCTCCGACCCCAGTAATCCATGATCAAGCTGGTCTATCACAAGCCGGGCACCTCCCCCGCTTCCCTTCAGTTAGAGGGAAGCAGCGAAACCATGCCCCCGGTCATCAGCCTGATCCGTTACGACGAGACAACCTACGAGGAGATCCGTTGCGGCGACGCTGCGGCGGCGATCGGCCAACTCGATCGCAAGAGAATCAACTGGATCAACGTGGAGGGCCTGCACGACACGGAGAATGTGCGGATCCTGGCCTCCCACTTCGGGCTCAATCCGCTGATGATCGAGGATATCGTCACGACCCAGCGGCCGAAAATCGAGGAGACCGACAATGGCATCTTCCTGATCACGACGATGATCTACAGGGACACGGAGCAGTCCCTTGGGGTCGAGGTTGAACAGTTGAGCATGTTCTTTAACAAGAACACGGTCCTCACGTTCCAGTCCGAGAACCGGAAGGACCCCTTCACCGGTGTCAGGAAGCGGCTTGCACAGCAAGGAACCCTCATCCGCAAATCGGCGGCCGATTTTCTGGCGTATGCCCTGCTCGACAATGCGATCGACCATTTTTTCCCGGTTTTGGAGATGATCGGCAACGAGTCGGAGGCCCTGGAGGAAAACCTCATCCGGAACCCGAGCAAGACCGCGCTGAAGGATCTCTTCCAGAACAAGCGGGTCCTCCTTGAGATGCGCCGGATCGCCTGGCCGCTCCGCGAAGTCATCGGTCACCTGCTCAGGGATGAGTCCGGCTTCGTGAAGGAAAGCACCAGGATCTTCCTGAAGGACTGCAACGACCATGTGACCCAGGCGATCGACATCTCGGAAAGCTTCCGTGATCTCACCGCGGGACTGATGGACATTTATCACTCCAGCCTGAGCTACCGGACCAACGAGATCATGCGGGTGCTGACCCTGGTCTCGACGTTCTTCATCCCCCTCACCTTCCTGGCCGGTGTCTACGGGATGAATTTCAACCCGGAGGCAGGCCCCCTCAACATGCCGGAACTCAACTTCCGCTACGGCTATGCGGCCTTCTGGTTCGTCGTGATCTGCACGGCTTTCGGGATGTGGGGGTTCTTCCGGCGCAAAAAATGGCTCTAGGGAAGCGCTGATTAAATCCCATGAATGCCAAGCGCCCCATCCTCATCCTGACATCGGCCTTCGGAGAGGGGCACAATGCCGCCGCGAAAAATCTCGCCCTCGCGCTGCGGTTGCAGGATCCGGAGCGGCACGTGGAGGTGAGGGACCTCTTTGCCGAGGCCTACGGACCTCTCTACAGGGTGGCGCAGAAGGGGTACTTCCTTTTCATCAACCACCTTCCCTCCCTCTGGGGGGCCTTTTACCGCTACCTAGACAAGGACAAGGGGGCTCCCGGGCGGATCTCCATCCACAAGCGCGCCGCCCGTCTCCTCGCAAAAACCGTCGGCGGAATGCGGCCGGCGGTCATCGCATCGACCTACCCCGGATACAATCATCTGCTGGATCATCTCCATGGAAAGGAGGATCGCCCCTACCGTACGGTCACGGTGGTCACCGACTCAATCAGCATCAACTCGCTCTGGTACAGCGGACACTCGGATCTTTACCTTGTTCCCAACGAAGTCACCGCGCGCGTGATGGAGGTGGCCGGCGTGCCGCGCGCCAAACTGGTTGCCACCGGCTTTCCGGTTCCGCCGCTCTTCGAAACGCTTCGTGGACGCCGCGCAAGCCCCGGCCCGATGGTGCGCCCCAAGGTGCTCTTCCTGGTCAATCCGGGTCAAAAAAACGCGGGGGAGATTTTCCGGCAGCTCGGTTCGGTCGACGGCATCGATCTTGCCGCGGCCTGCGGGCGCGATGAGAAACTACGCCACTCCCTTCAGGGCATCGCCGACACATTCACCCCCCCCATCCGCGTCGACGGATGGATGGAGGATCTTCCGGAACGCCTCGCCTCCAGCCACCTCGTCGTCGCCAAGGCGGGAGGAGCCACCGTGCAGGAGTGTCTTGCCGCCGCCACGCCGCTGGTCATGAGTCAGGTGATCCCGGGACAGGAGGAGGGAAATGCGGAACTCCTCTCCTCCACCGACTGCGGTTGCACGGCCAC
>JBIIGI010000029.1:0-27422 GCA_044236545.1 Chthoniobacterales bacterium | reverse complement strand
ATCAGGATCACGGGGATGCCGACGAGCAACCAACGGCCGATAGCCCCCTCGATGGCATTCTGCTTTTCGGATGGCTCGGCTGGAAAGGGGAAGGTGTTCATGGGTTATTTGAAGTAAACGGCGGGTTGCGCGCTGTCAACGGCGGGAAGCGCGCCGTCCCGTCGGCCCCTTGACCGCCTTCCTCTTGGCAACGGACTGACGCCCTTTTTTCTTCACGACCGGCTTGCGACCGGCCTTGCCGATAGGCCTGCGGGGCTTGGGCGGACGGGGAGGCTGAACCACCGGCGAGGACTCCTCCTGGATAGAGGCAGGGACACGGGTGGCGGCCTTGCCCTCCTTCTTGCGATCCTGCACCTCGCGGGACTCGCGTCCCTTCAGGCGAAGTCGTATCGGCAGGCCCGGGTAGGGCCAGCGGGCGCGGAACTGGTTGAAGAGATACTCCCGGTAGGCATCGGTGATCAGTTCGGTATCGTTGACGAAGAGCAGAAACTCCGGCGGTTGGAAAGGTCGTTGCACCTCGGGCACGATCTGGGTCGCGTAGAGGAGCTTGAAGCGCTTGCCGGATTTCGACGGAGGGGGGTGCTGTTCGAAGGTGTCGCGGAAGAACCGGTTCAGCTCACCTGTCGGGATCCGGGTGTCGGCCTCCTTGCGGACGCTCTGGAGCGCCGAGAAAATACGGCTGAATCCCTGGCCGGTCTTGGCCGAGATGCAGACAACCGGAGCGTAATCGAGGAAGAAGAGGTCCTTGCGGATCACCTCGGACTGCTCTCCCTGCGAGGCGCGTCCCCCGTCCTCCTTGCGGACAAGATCCCATTTGTTCAGCAGGATGATGCAGGCCTTCTGCGACTCCTGCAGCATCCCGGCGATGCGCTTATCCTGGGTGGTGACGCCGCTCTCACCGTCGATCACGAGCAGACCCGCATCGGCGCGGCGGATCGCCTCCTCGGAACGCATGGCGCTGAAAATCTCCACCGAGGTGTCGGGGCGCGAGCGGTGACGGAGCCCTGCGGTGTCGACGAGGACATACGGCTCCCCGCCGAGATCGCAATGCACGTCGAGCGCGTCGCGCGTGGTCCCGGCAATATTACTGACGATGCTCCGCTCCTCACCGAGCAGCCTGTTGAGAAGCGATGACTTGCCGACATTGGGGCGGCCCACGATCGCGAGCCGTGGTGCCGGAACCTCCTCCGCGATCTCCTCCCCATCCATGCCACCCAGCTTCTCCCCGATTCCGGCAAGAAGGTCATGGGTACCGCGGCCGTGGGCCGCGCTGACGGTCAGCACCTCGGGGAAGCCGAGCTCGAAGAAATCCGAGGCCAGGGACTCGTGCATCTCCTGGTCGATCTTGTTGATGATCAGAATGAGGGGGCGCCCGCCGGTGCGGAGCATGTGGGCCAGTTCGCGGTCGAGGGGCGTGAGGCCGGCGCGGCCATCCACGACAAAGAGCAGGAGATCGGCGCTGGCGATCGCCGCCTGTGCCGCGACATGGGTCGCTTCGGCAAAGTCGGGATCGGGAGCGTCCCCGATGCCACCCGTATCGATGATCTCAAAGGGAACGGGGCCCGTCTTGCAGATCCCGGCAAGGCGATCGCGGGTCACGCCCGGCTGATCGTGGACGATCGCGACGCGGCGGCCCATCAGGCGGTTGAAGAGGGAGGATTTGCCCACGTTGGGGCGGCCGATAATGGCAACGCGTCTCATGATTTTCCGGAAGATTGGTTGGAGACGGGGTGGGTGTGTCCGCCGTCCTGCAACAGGCGCACCCCCTCCGTCATGTAGGAGAATCCGCTCAGCAAAGTGACCACACCCGAGACCCAGACCACGGGCTCGCAGTATTGCCACTGAAGCATCACGACCGCGACGGTGAGCATCTGCAGGAACGTGGAGGCCTTCCCGAGAAGCGAGGGACGCACCTCGAAATGATCGTTGAGCAGCCTGAGCACCCCGCACCCGGTGACGATCATGACATCGCGCGCGATCACGAGGACGGGATACCAGACGGGCAGCTCGTAGGGCCACCGGGTGACACTGAGCGTGATGATCGCCGTCAGCATGAGCCCCTTGTCGGCGATCGGGTCGAGGATGGCGCCGAGGCGTGACTTGAGATGAAAGCGGCGGGCCAGCCACCCGTCGATTCCGTCGCTCAGCGCGGCTGCCAGAAAGACCGCGATCGTGGCCATGCGCAGATGCTCGTCGGGATGCCCCGAAGCCACGGTCTTCCCGTAGTAGATCGCAAGCACGACAAAGACCGGGATCATCAGGATCCGGGCTATGGTGATCTGGTTCGGAAGCGTCATTTGCAAAGTCCAAGAAGGACTTGAGTCGAAGGAATCAGGAACTCAGGAACTCAGGAAGAAAGAAACGGCGTATGAGTCGGTGATTTCCAGCTCCGCAGGACCCCGCTATGGATAAAGCACCGACCGAAAGATGGAACAGACGCAGGCTCTCCCCACGATCCCGAGGAAACTCAGAGGAACCGTGCAGAGGCGGGCTTCCAACCTCCTTCCCGCACTCCTGCTCCTGCCCGCCGGACGCAGGGAAGATGCCCTGCTCTTCGGCGAGTGGTGCCGCACGGTCGATGACATCGCCGATTCGCCGGGAAGAACCCCCGATGAGAAACGGGATCTGCTGCAGGCATGGCTCCTGGCACTGAAGCCGGGGCAAGAAGAAGCACTCCCCGGGGAATTCCGCGAAATGATTGCCCGGCGGCATCTCGACCGCCACCTGCTCTCGGAGATCGTGCGTGGCATGCTCATGGATGTGGGGGAGACGGAGCGCACCCGCTACGCGACCTTTGAGGAACTCCGCACCTACTGCCACCGGGTCGCCTCGGTGGTCGGCCTGCTCAGCGCCCGGATCTTCGGCGCATCCGGCCCTGTCGTGGAAAACTATGCCGAGCAGTTGGGCATCGCCCTCCAACTCACCAACATCCTCCGCGACGTCGCCGAGGATGCCGAGCTGGGAAGGATTTATCTTCCGATGGAGGATCTGGAGCGATTCGGGGTGAGTGAACGGGAGATCCTGGAAAACGTCCCCTCCCCCGCGCTGACACACCTCCTGAACCATCAGGCCGAGCGGGCGGACTCCTACTTTGCCAAGGCGGAGTCGGTCTGGTCGGAAATGACCGTCAATCAACGGCGCCTTATGCGTCCCGCCCGTCTGATGAGCGGCATCTACCGCGACCTCCTCCTGCAGATGCACCGCGACCGCTACGATGTCCTCGCGAAGCGGTACCGTGTCCCGGTTTTCAGAAAGTTCCTGATCCTGCTCCGGGTGATGACAGCGAGGAACTGAGACGGAGAATTGATCGCGCAAAGGCGCTGAGAACGCAGAGAGAAGGCATTGGGTAGAGGCTTTCGACCTTCGACTCAGCTTTCAGCATTCAGGTTTCATCATTCTCTCCGCCTGCCCCCAATTTCTATCTCCTAACTCCCAGCTCCCATTTATCCCCTATCCCCTGAAACCATCCGCCCAGGCCTTTGTCGCCGGATCCATCTTCACGAGATCGGGCCAGCCGCGGGTATAGCCTTCGCCTGGGATCTTCTTCGTCGCGTCGAATCCCATGTGGCTTCCCATGTTCGGGACGGTCGGCGCATGGTCGAGGCTGTCCACCGGGTTCTTGGTGAAGGTGCTGTCACGCTGGGGATCGGTATTCGCCATCCAGCGAAAGAGGACCTCGGAGGTGTTCTGCACGTCGCAGTCCTCGTCCACCACGACGATGTATTTCGCGAACATCATCTGACCCATACCCCAGAGGCCGTGCATGATCTTGAAGGCCTGCCACGGGTACTGCTTCCTGATTGAGACGAAGACGAGGTTGTGGAAGGTCCCTTCGGCCGGAAGCGCCATGTCGACGATCTCGGGGAAGTTCATTTTGAAAATGGGCAGGAAGATCCGGACGCTCGCCTCGCCCATGTAGAAATCCTCCATCGGCGGAATCCCGACGATCGTGCAGGGGTAGACAGCCTCCTTCCTGTGGGTGATGGCCGTGACATGGAAGACGGGGTAGTCGTCCACCGGCGTGTAGAATCCGGTGTGGTCGCCGAACGGTCCCTCGGGACGCATCTCGCCGGGCTGCACATACCCCTCGATCACAAAGTCGCTCTCGGCCGGGACTTCCAGCGGCTGGGTGACGCACTTGACGAGGTCGACCGATTTCTTGCGGGCAAATCCGGCGAAGAGTATCTCGTCGATGCCGTCGGGGAGCGGTGCCGTGGCGGCCAGGGTGAAGGCGGGGTCGCCACCGAGGCAGATGGCGACGGGCATCTTCTCGCCGCGCTCGTAGTAGCGCTTCCCGTGGCGGGCTCCGACCTTATGAACCTGCCAGTGCATCCCGGTGGTCTTTCCGTCGTAGATCTGGATGCGGTACATGCCGACATTCCTCTCACCGGTGTCAGGGTCCTTGGTGTAGACGGTCGGCAGGGTGATGAAGCGTCCTCCATCCTGCGGCCAGCACTTCAGGATCGGCAGGTGATCGAGCGAGAAGGGTTCCCCGTCATTCCCCTCACCCATGCGGCGGACCACCTCCTGACAGGCGGCGCTCTTCACGCTGCGGGGGCGGGCATGAATGAGATCGATGCCGTTGCGCAGGAGCTTGAGGGCGTCCTTGAAGCTCTTCGGCGGCTTCGCCTTCATCAGGAACTCGAGTTGGGAGGCAAGCTCATCGACCGAATCCAACCCCAGCGCCATTGCCATGCGGCGCTTCGATCCGAGGGCATTGATCGCGACGGGGAATTCGGAGACGCGGCCGTTGATGGTCGGCTTCTCGAAGAGCAGCGCCTTCCCTCCACCCGGCGACTTCATCTCGCGGTCGGCGATCTCCGTGATCTGGAGTTCCGTGGCCACGGGTTCGCTGATGCGGCGGAGTTCGCCGGCATCTTCAAGGGCCTTCAGGAAAGCGGAGTAGGATGGATAGGCCATGGCTGATGCGAAGAATAATGGCCGGAGAGTGAAGGAAAGTCACAAAAAAGATTGCCCCGGGCGCAATTGCGTAGAAGATAGACGGCCCTCGGAGTTTTCCGAGGCATCCCTGGAGTTGTAGCTCAATTGGTCAGAGCACCGCCCTGTCACGGCGGGGGTTGCGGGTTCGAGCCCCGTCAACTCCGGTGGGATACCAAGAGGAATCGTTTTCTCTTTCAGCCTGATAAATAAAGGCTCTAGGAGGCATAAAGGCCTAGGAACTTTTGTAACGCCCAGCCACCCTCATGAGCGACCGCTGGGTTGGCTGCAGGGTTCCATCTCCGAGTCCGTGCCGGAGTCGTTCCCAAAATCATCCCGGCAAAACTACCAGAAGCTGCGTGGAATCGAGATTTTGTCGCCGGGCTGCAATTCCGGGTCAGGCACCTGACTCTGGCGCACTTTCTTGACGTTGACAAAGGTGCGGGTTCCGCTCCTGAGGATGCTGACCTTGGACTGGTCGGCGTATTCCGTGAATCCCCCCGCCGCCGCGATGGCTCCCAGGAGGGTCAGATCGGGCGTGTATCGCACTCGCTGAGGCATGCGGACATCACCCTCCACGTCAACGAGCCGGTCAAACTGAACGGAAATGGTGATGATCGGGGTGGAGTAGACTCCCTTCTCCCGGTAGCTGGTTTCGATGTTGTTCTGAACATCGGCCTGCTTGAGTCCCGCGGCGTGGATCTTGCCGATGTAGGGCAGGTTGACGTTGCCCGCTCCATCCACCGTGTAGGTTCCGGTGACCTGGTTGATTTCCTCGACGGGCACCCCCGCGATCCTGATGGAGAGCTGGTCTCCAGTCCTCAGGGCAACATCGTCGGCGCGTGCCGAGAGCATCCCGAAGGTAAGAAGCAGCGCGAAAAGCGCGAGGTGGCGGGCAAGCTGCATGGGAGGCTTCACTGGTTAATATTCTTCGCTGTTGTCGCCCCCACGGGCCACGGCCGTCTTCTCTTTTTTTGATTTTTCAGGGGCGTCTTTCGAGTCGAACTTGGGCGCATAGTACTGATAGTAGCTGGTGTAATACTCATAGTACTCGTCGTGGCGGGTGTCGGTGTTGTTGAGCACGCAGCCAATGATATTGGCGCCAACGTTCTGGAGTCCCTGCCTCACGCGCTTTAGCATCGCGCGGGGGAATCGGCGGTGCTGGACCACGATGATGGTCAGGTCGACGGCGCTGGTGATCACGGAGGCGTCGCTCACGCCAAGGATCGGGGGGGAGTCGAAGAAGACCATGTCGTAGCTCTCCTTCAACGTGGCGATCATGTCGAGCATGCGCTGGGAGTTGAGGATGCCGACCGCGTCGATGGGGAGGCGACCGCTCGGCATGAAGAAGAGATTTTCCACCATGGTGGGCTGGATCAGCGAATCCAGGGGAACATCCTGGGTGAGGTAGTCGGTAAGTCCGCGATCGTTGGGGACATCGAAGATCCTGTGCTGCGAGGGACGGCGCAAATCCGCGTCCACAATCAGGGTCTTGTACCCGCCTTTGGCAAACGTGAAAGCCAGGTTGTTGAGCGTGGTGCTCTTGCCCTCGCCTGCTCCTCCGCTGACCAGCGTGATGGAATTGGCATCCGGCGACTTGCGGTTGAACTCGACGTTGGTCCGCATGATGCGGTAGCCCTCGGCATCGGGGCAGTCGGGGGGCGCATGCTGGAGGACGGCCACATCCTTGGGAATGACGGCCAGCACGGGAACCCCCAGCGCAGCCTCGACATCCTGCATGGTCTTGACGCTGGTATCGAGGTATTCGATCAGAAAGGCCAGACCGATGCCCAAGGCCAGTCCCACGGCCACTGCCAGAATCATGTTCAGCGCGACGTTGGGCTTGGCGGGAAAATTGGCAACCTCGGCTTTTTCCCAGACCGTGGCGGGCCTCTCCGGCATGGAGCGCTGCATCGCCTCGGTGGAATAGCGGGACTCGGCCGCCTCCAGGATCTTCTTCGCCTTGAGGTACTCATTTTTGGCCGACATGTAGCGGAGTGCGCGCGTCTTGGCATCCTGCTGTCCGGACCTGGCATCGTTGAGATTGCCCTCCATGGCCGCGAGGGATTTCTCGGCGATCTCCAGATTCGCGGCAAGGGATTTACGGAGGATCCCGATCTGGTTTTTCAGTTGCCCCGCAAAGACCTCTTTCTTGGCCTGGAGGGACTTGACCGTCGGGTGGTTGGGGCCAAGGCCTGAGTTGAGCATGCGCGCCTCCTCTGAAACGCTGGCCTGATACTCGGGCAGGATCTGCGAGATCGTGGAATCATCCACCTCGAAGGTCCTGAGGCTGTGCATGATCTGGTCGTCATTCATGCTCTGGATCTGCTGCAGCTTGGACTGCAGGGTTGCCACTTTGAGCCTGGCTTCGTTCACCTGGCTCTCGACATTGATGAGGACGTTCTCCTCCGCCTGGCGCGGATCCTCGACGCTCTCGGGGTTGAGGTCGTTGATCTTGCTATCGATGCGGATCTTGCTCATCAGGTCGCGGAGTTCATCCGTCTTCCTGCGCTGCTTCGTCACCTCGTCCTCGAGCTGCACGAGGGATCGGGCCACCCAGCTCTGCTGCTCGTCGATGCGCTTCTTCTGGTACTCGATGGCGATCGTGTTGGCCAGATCGGCCGCTTCCTGACGGTCCTTGTCCAGAACGGAAATCTGGATGAGGTCGGTGTTGCGCACCTCGGATACGGTGAGCATCCTGCGCAGTTTCATGTAGGTCACCTCCTTGGAAGGCGTTTCCCACTTCTGCTGGAGCTTCATCGAGTCGATCACCGGATAGAGGATCTCCTTGCGCTGGATGATCTGGAACTGCGTGGTGGCGAAACGGGGGTCCATCCTCCCGTCCGCGCGACCGTTGAAGATCTGCATGTTGTTGTTATCCTCCTTAACCTGCATGGTCACCGAGGACTGGTACTGGCGCGGGGTCAGATAGGTGGCCACACCGGCAGTGACAACCACGAGCAGGAAGACAAGGATGATCAACGGCAAACGGACCCTGATGACCCTCCAGTAATCAAGCAGGTGAAGCTTGATCTCGCTCGAGTCCGTCTCCATGGAGTTTTGCGGGTTCTGCATGAAATTCTTAAATGAGGCTAGAAACCTACCTTAGCTTTGAAAAAACACAAATGAGGATTTGGAGGGTGTAAAAAACGATCCGCCGGAGTGTCGGGTCTCAAACAAGGCACCAAACCCGCAAACCCAGGCCCACATGACACGACCCGCCATTTTTCCGGTTGGTTTTCATCTTCATTCGCCCGGACACGGTCATCTTGTTCACGATCATGTAAAGCTAGGGAACTCGCATCGCGCATGCAAGACATGAAAGCACCACATGAGGGCAATCCAGCCGCTCCTGCTAGGGCCCTAAAAACCCGCCTGCACCTGAAAGTAACTGATCCCGCGATTGAATTCCTGCCAGGGGACCGAGGGGGATGTCTGGGAGAGGTACTGGTAGCCTATGGCGAGTTTGATGATGCGGTTGAGATCAAAGGTCAGATCAATGTTCCCCTGCACGTTGGTCTGCGAGTAATCGATGAGGGTACCACCGGGACCGGCAAGCGAGTCGTTGAAATATTGCAGAAGATAGAAAAACCCGATGTTCATTTTCAGGCGGGTAAAAATTCCCTGGGAATAGTTCAGCCCGGTGCGGAGGGACGGGCTGAAGCTGACACCCAGCTGTCCGGAGGGCTGTGTTCCCACATGGGCCATCCATGAGATGGAGGAGGACTGGGCAAACTGGCAACTGAGGTTGTGGTCGAGATACGGCCCGATGAAGGTCCCGCTGCCACGAATGATGTTCTCGTAGGCGCGGAACTGCACGCCACCCCGGAAGTTCCAGAACCATTTGGGGTTGAAGATATGGTCGAATCCTCCGGCAATCGACTGGCCCCAACTGTCGATGCCGGGCTGGACGTAGTCATAGCTGTCTGTGTTGCAATCAATCACCGCCGTGGTGGTCGGCCTCACAAGCAACCGGAAGCTCTGGGTGAACCCCGGTTGGGTGAAGCCCGCGAAGTTGTTTTGGTTGACATCCGTATAGTAGGCGCCTGTGAAGTTGAAGCGGCTGACCGTGGTGAAGGTGTCCGACCACTGGTAGTTGGCGGCCATGCTGTTCGCCGTGTAGTAATACCCCGTGTCTATATTGTTGGCCGTGCCGGCGAGGGCGGGGTTGGGCTGCTGCTGGTAGGAGGTGGAGCTGTTGAAGGTCATCACAAGCCTCGGCGCATAACGGTACTCCACGGCCACCCCCAAGCCGTACGTCCCCTGAGTCTGATTACTTCCGGAAAGATCCTGATACCTGGTCAGGCCGCCAAGGAGGTTCGCGTTGAAGTTCAGCCTGGGGGTGCCAAAGCGGTAGCTTACCCCTCCGTTGAGATTTGCAAAGGTGCTGCTTTGGAGAAGGGGGCTGCTGGAGGGTTGGCTGAAAACATTGCTGTCATACCCCCCGCGGACGGCGGCCTGAAAGCGGAGCTTCTTCGCCCAGTCGAAGACCTCCCCGAGGGCTCCCGACCCTGAAGCAACGCCTCCCGGAAGCGACTGATCGAGCTTCATGTCGGGCATGCCCACGGAGGCCGGGGCAAAGCGGGGATTACCCGCGGGTCGCGAACTGGGTAGATCGAGGGACTCCGCGGTGGGAGGGTTGAATTCGGGTGGGGGCGCCTGCTCCGGCTTTTGCTCCGGGGTCGCTTCGGGTTCCGGGGTCGGTTCGGGGAGTGGCGGCGGCTTGGGTAACTCCGGGGTGGGAAGGGTCACGGAGGGTTGCTCCACCTGCATGGAGGAATCAGGCTTACCCGAAGGAACTGATGACGGACCGGCTTTAGGGGCGGAAGCCGGGCTTTTTTTCTGAGCGGAGGAGGGGCTTTTTGGGGAAGAGGATGCCGAATCGGATGCTCCCCCTCCGGATTCGGATGTCTCGGTCTCCTGGGCCAGGAGAGCACCACCTCCGGTCATGGCAAGCATCACCAGAAGGATTCGGAAATGAAATCTCATGGGAGGATGGAGCATTGTGATCCCGATCAGGATGTGAGAACCAGCGAGATAACCGCCACCTTGGACAAATGACAAGATTCTCTTCCCGTGCCGGACATACCGAAGGGGCCAAACAAGGATCAAGGAAACGGCGGAGTCGGGTCGGGTTAAATGAGCACAAAAGCCTCTTTCCCTTGAACGGGCAAGGTTGAGCGGTTATCGGTTACTCCCTTTTATGAGCAACAGCATCCTGGATCCGGCGCGTTCCGCCGCCGTCGAACTGAGCAACGACGAGATCGCGCGCTACTCGCGCCATCTCATTATGCCCGAAGTCACCCTCGAGGGGCAGAAGCGGCTCAAGGCATCCAGCATTCTTTGCATCGGCACCGGAGGCCTCGGATCCCCGATCGCCCTCTACCTCGCGGCCGCCGGCATCGGCAGGATCGGACTCGTCGATTTCGACACCGTCGATTTCTCCAATCTCCAGCGCCAGATCCTCCACGGAACGCGCGACGTCGGTCGCAAAAAGATCAACAGCGCCCGGGACACCATCAAGGAGATCAATCCCAACGTGCAGGTCGACCTCCACGACTGCCTCTTCACCTCGGAGAACGCCGAGGAACTTGTCACCCCCTACGACATCGTCATTGACGGCACGGACAATTTCCCGACCCGCTACCTCTCCAACGACATCTGCGTCTTCCAGAAGAAGCCCAATATCTACGGCTCCATCTTCCGTTTCGACGGACAGTGCACCGTCTTCGCGCCGCACCTCGGCGGCCCCTGCTACCGCTGCCTCTATCCCGAGCCGCCGCCACCGGGGATGGTCCCGAGCTGCGCCGAGGGAGGCGTCCTGGGGGTGCTGCCCGGCATCATCGGCGTCATGCAGGCGATCGAGGCGATCAAGCTGATCGTCGGCATCGGCGAGCCGCTGATCGGCCGCCTGATGCACTTCGACGCGCTGAAGATGAAGTTCCGCGAGTTCAAGATCCGCAAGGATCCCAAGTGCCCGGTCTGCGGCGAGAACCCGACCGTCACCGAACTCATCGACTACGACACCTTCTGCGGCATCCCCCAGGCGGCTGCGGCCGAGGAGGCCGAGGCCCCCGTGCCCGAAATCACCGTCGAGGAACTGCAGGCCAAGCTCCAGAGCGGGGAAAAAGTCACCCTGATCGACGTGCGCGAGCAGTTCGAGTGGGACATCGCCCGGATTCCCGGCGCCAAGCTGATCCCCCTCGGCGATCTCCACAGCCGCATGAGCGAACTCGACAGCGCCGAGACGATCTACCTGCAGTGCAAGTCGGGCGTCCGCTCCGCCAACGCCCTCCGGGAACTGCAGGGGGCCGGATTCTCCAAGCTCTTCAACGTGCAGGGAGGCATCCTCGCCTGGGCCGACCGGATCGACAAATCCGTCGCCAAGTATTGATCCATGGCGGATTTTCTTTCGGAACTCTCCGCATTGCTGCGCTGCCCCGTCACGGGGCAGCAGCTCCATATCGCCACACCGGAAGAACTCCGCGCCATCTCCCCCGACGATGGGAAGGATGCCGATGGCTTCCTCGTCCGAGAGGACGGCACCGCCGCCTACCCGGTGAAGAACGGGATCCCCTCACTCCTTGAGGAGTCGATGATTCCTATCATCATTCATCCTCTCCCCTAAGCCCTAACAGCCTTCAGTCTTCAGCCTTCAGCCTCTCCCCCAGACCCTATCTCCTATCTCCTATCTGCCATTTCCATGACCGAACTCGAAACCATCCGGCACTCCTGCGCCCACGTGCTGGCCAATGCCATCCTCCGCATCTGGCCCGAGGCCCAGTTCGCCGCAGGCCCCCCGGTCGATAACGGCTTCTACTACGACGTCGATCTGGGCCACCGGATCAGCCCCGAGGACTTTGAGAAGATCGAGAAGGAGATGGCCGCGATCATCGCCGAGGCCCAGCCCTTCCAGCGGGAAGTGATCACCCGTGACGAGGCCCTCGCCATGGGCCAGCGGGGAGAACTCGCGGGACTCTCTCCCCGTTCCGTACCGAGCAAGTTCAAGCTCGACATCATCACCCGCATCCCCGCGGGCGAGGAGATCACCCTTTACCGCAACGGTGCCTTCACCGACCTCTGCGCGGGTCCCCACGTTCCCACCACCTCCGGGATCGGAGCCTTCAAACTAACCCATGTGGCGAGCGCCTTCTATCAGGGGGATGAGAAGAATCCCCAACTCCAGCGCATCTACGGCACCGCCTTCGCTTCCGCCGAAGAACTCGAGAAGCACTTCGCCCTGCTCGAGGAGGCCAGGAAGCGCGATCACCGCAAGGTCGGCAAGGAACTCGGCCTCTTCCACATCGACGATTCCGTCGGACAGGGCCTGATCCTCTGGACCCCGAAGGGGGCGATCATGCGCCAGGAGATGCAGAACTTCATCAGCGGGGAACTGGCCAAGCAGGGCTACTCGCAGGTCTTCACCCCGCATATCGGTCGCCTCGACCTCTTCCGCACCTCCGGCCACTTTCCGTACTACGCCGAGTCCCAGTTCCCCCCGCTCATCGAGCGCGACACGATGGAGAAGCTGGCCGACGAGGGTTGCTCCTGCGCCGACCTCGGCAACCGCGTCTCCGCCGGAGAGATCGACGGCTATCTTCTCAAGCCGATGAACTGCCCCATGCACGTGAAGATCTTCGCGTCGCAACCGCGCAGCTACCGCGATCTGCCCGTGCGCCTTGCCGAGTTCGGCACCGTCTACCGCTGGGAGCAGTCGGGCGAACTCAACGGCATGACCCGCGTCCGCGGCTTCACCCAGGACGACGCCCACCTCTTCGTCACCGAGGAGCAGATGGCCGGCGAGCTCAAGGGGTGCCTCGATCTCGTGAAGACCGTACTCGGCACCTTCCGGATGACCGACTACCGCGTCCGCATCAGCCTCCGCGATCCCTCCTCAGACAAGTATGTGGGTGATCCCGCCAACTGGGACCGCGCCGAGCAGGCCTGCCGCGATGCCGCCGCGACACTCGGGGTTCCCTTCACCGAAGAGGAGGGGGAGGCCGCCTTCTACGGCCCCAAGATCGATTTCGTCGTCAAGGACGTGCTCGGCCGCGAATGGCAACTCGGAACAGTCCAGGTCGACTTCAACCTCCCTGTCCGATTTGGTCTCTCCTACACGGGAGCCGACGGCAAGGCCCATGTCCCGGTGATGATCCACCGCGCCCCCTTCGGATCGCTCGAGCGCTTCACCGGCGTCTTGATCGAGCACTTCGCGGGGGACTTCCCCGTCTGGATCGCCCCCGAGCAGGCGCGCATCCTTCCAGTCTCCGAGAAGGTGGCCGACTACGCCCGTTCCGTGGTGGCCGAGATGACAGCAAAGGGCATTCGCGCCACCGCCGACCTCTCCCCCGAGAAGCTCGGTGCCAAGATTCGCCTTGCCCAGGTCGAGAAGGTGCCCTACATGATCGTCATCGGACCCAAGGAGGAGGCCGCAGGCCAACTCTCCATCCGCAGCCGCCAACGCGGCGACGAAGGGGCCGTGGCAAAAGATGAATTCATCCAACGAATCGAATCCGAAATCCGTGACCGCACGCTCACAGTCTGAGCGCGCGTGACACTCCGTTGCCTGAATCCCTTGGTTTTCCCTTACCTGCAGTCCCACACCCGTCGGTCATGCACCGCTTCACCGCGTGCGCATGCCGTCACAACCCCGCGCCCCCGCCACACGGAGGCGCATTGAAGTCCCATTAATCCCGCATTCATCCGCGTCAACGACCGCATCCGCGCCCGCGAGGTCCGCGTCATCATCGGCTCCACCGGCCAGCAAGTCGGCATCCTGAAAACCGAGGAGGCCGTCCGCCGGGCCAAATCCTACGGCCTTGACCTCATCGAGGTGGCCCCGACGGCCAATCCCCCCGTCTGCCGCATCGCCGACTTCGGCAAGTTCAAGTACGAGTTGACGAAGAAAGAGAAGGAGAGCAAGCACAGCGCCAGCAAGATCAAGGAGATCAAGTTCCGCGTGAAGATCGGGACGCATGACTACGAGACGAAGCTCCGTCACGCGGAGGAGTTCCTCGAGAAGGGGAACAAGCTCAAGATGGTCCTCCAGTTCCGTGGTCGTGAGAACGCCCACAAGGACCTCGGCATCGCCATGATGCAGAAAATCATCAAGGATCTCGAAACCATGGCCTTGGTCGACATGCCCCCCAAGTTGGTGGGCCGCGCCGTCGGCATGACCATGAGCCCGCTTCCCCCCGCCAAGCGGAAGAGGAAATTCGCCAAGATCGAGGAGGAATACGTCGAGGACGAGGATGAGGATCACGACGAGGAGGATGGCGACGAGGGTGAGGAACCCGTGAATGCCGAGGAGACCGGCCATGCCGGTTGATCCCGAAGCTCCCAAGCGCCTCTACCTCTTCGACATCGACGGCACCCTGATCACCTCGGGGGGAGCCGGGGAGCGTGCTTTCCACCAGGCCGTCGAGGAACTCTGCGGAGGACTCTCACCCTTGGAAGGGGTCAATTTCGCAGGCAATACCGACACGGGGATCGCCCGTGAAGTCCTCATGGCTGCTGGAATGTCACCCTCGCAGGAGAACATCATGGCATTGCTCGATGCCTATCTCTCGAGGCTTTCCGACCGGATGCACCGCCATCAGGGCCGGCTCCTGCCGGGAATCATCACCCTGCTTGACCGAATGAAGGAGCGCCCCGACTGCCTCCTTGCACTCCTCACAGGTAATCTCGCCGCGGGAGCCGAGGTGAAGCTCTCCCACTATGGCGTCTGGCACTACTTTGGCTTCGGTGCCTATGCCGACGACCACCATCTCCGGAACGAACTGGGACCCGTCGCGCAGGCGCGCGCTTTCGAGGAGCACGGGGAGGAATTTACCCCCGAGCGGATCTACGTGATC
The DNA here is from genome assembly GCA_044236545.1 of Chthoniobacterales bacterium. Lineage (GTDB taxonomy): Bacteria > Verrucomicrobiota > Verrucomicrobiia > Chthoniobacterales > UBA6821 > UBA6821. Next base: position 12,630 of record JBIIGI010000029.1, on the reverse strand, counting down.
GGCGACACCCCACGCGACATCGAGTGCGGGAAGGCTTTTGGCGCGGTCACCGTCGCCGTGGCCACAGGCAAATATACACGGGAGGAACTTGCCTCCCACGGGCCGGATTTCCTCTTCGACGACTTCTCAGATCCCGACTCCGTCCTGTCCGCGATCGCGCCGGGGCAACACTGAAAGGTTTCACGCAAAGGCTGCGGAGAGCCGGTTTCAAATCAACCTTCAGGGGGTCGTCCCCTTGCGGACGAGGCGCGGGGAGATCTTGAGCTTCGGAGCGCCACGACCAGCGTTGCCGCCTTCATCGGTCATCCTGATCCATCTGGCGGCCACCCTGCCGATCTCCTCGAATCCGGGGTCCACGGCGGTGATGGCCGGGCTGACGGCATCGGTCCACGAGGAGTTGTCGCAACTGACAATCGAGGCATCACGGGGGACTTGGATCCCCGCCGTGGTCAGGAGAGTCAGCAGGCGGAGCGCATCACGGTCGTTCTCCGTGACGAATCCGATTCCGTGCGCGGCATTCGCGGCGGCCAGTTCCACGGCGCGCTTCCCGTCCGACACAAGCGGATCCGGCCCCCCACCCTTACGCGACTGCATGATCCTGAGGAATGTCCTGCGCATTGCGGAGAAAACCGACCGATCCTCGGGCGCGGTGGTGAAGTAATGGATCCTGGTCAACCCCACCGAACGGAGGTGATCGACAGCCAGCTTCACACATGCGGGGTAGTCCGGCAGAAAGCATGCGTCCTTGGTTCCGGGAGGCGCCCGATCCAGCCAGGCCACCCGGAAGCAACGGCGGAAGGGCCTGACCGCATCGTCGAACTCCTTCTCATGGCCGCGCGGCGGGATCACAAGCAGGCGGTCGATCCCGTGGCTGTGCGCGAATCCCTCGACCAGACGCCTGAGCACCTCCGCCTTCTGGCGGGGGTCCACCGCAATGACGGAGGCGGTGTCTCCGAGTTCATTCACCAAGCCCCTGTAGACAGGTCCGATGTAGACGCCGTCCACCTTCCCGGCAAGGGCCACGCGCAGGATCCGCTCACGCCGGGAGTTGACGAAGTAGCCGCGGCCATGCTGAGGAACCAGCACCCCTTCGGCGACCAGATCCTCGAGGGCCTGTCGCACCGTCTCCCTGGCCACGCCGAATCGGTTCTTCAGCATGTTGATGGAGGGTATGGCGACCCCCTCCCCGAAGGTTCCGTTTCCGATGCCTTCGCGCACCCACCCTCTCAGTTGCTCCTTGAGCGGTGCCCGGCGCCCGGGTTTGGGCGAGACACTGGCAAGCAGGCCCTCTTCCCTCCCTCCTCTGGAAATGGTCGCGGGTGCTTCTGCCTTCATGGGATACGCCTGTTGGCGGCACGGCATTCCCCGGGGATCATGGCAGGACGGCTCATCGTGTCGGATTGTCCTGCAGACCAAGGAGACGCACTGCGTTCCGGTGAAGGATCTTCGAGGCGATCTCCTCGGGAAGACCGAGGCCGTGAATCGCAAAGGGCGCAATGCTTCGCTTGAAGGGCGGGGAGGTCTGGATCTTCGATGAGGTGATGAACTCGATGTTGGAGATGTTGAAGGCGGTGGTGGTCTCGATGTAGCGCTCCCTTGCGTCGACTCCGTCGAGCGGTATCTCCCCTGGCTGATAGAGGATCTGCGCCTGCTGGCCGGTGGGGACATTGGTGTCGTCGTAGATCACATCTGTTCCGAAAAAGATGCGGTCGGCGTAGGCGGTGAAAAACTCCCGCGTGTGGGCGGCACGGCGGGCACTGCGTGCCAACTCCGGGACTCGTGCGGAGAAGTCGTAGACAATGTTCGGGTGCGCATCGAGGTCCTCGGCAGCGCAGTCGAGCGAGTCGGCTTTTTCCGCACAATGCGGGAAAATGAAGGTCGTGCCACGATGGCGGGCCACCATTTGAATGCGGTCACCGAGCAACTCGTTGGCCGAAGGCTGACCCGTGTTGTAATAGGTCCACCACGCGTACTCGCCGTAGAGGACGCCATTCCAGAAATTGAATTCATTCACCGGCTCCCAGAAGTTCGGCGGATCAGCACTGTGGATCAGCACGGGGATCCCCAACTCCCCTGCCTTTGCCCAGATCGGATCAAGCTCGGAATCGCTTGGGCGCCAGTAACGGCCGTCGGGGCGTCGATAGCCGAGGCCAAGGGCCTTGAAAACCTTCAACCCGCGCATGCCTGCGGCAAAATCACGCTCCATCTGCGCTGCGGCGGTCTTGCCGAAATCCGGTTCATTGATGCGGCTGAAATCGACATTCCCGAAGGTGATGAAACGCCCCGGGTATTTGGAAAAGGCATCGATGTGGCGTTGCAGTCCGTCGCCGAAACCGTCGTGCCACGCCAGAACGACCGAGGCCTCTATTCCGCTGCGGTCCATCGCCTCCACGGCGAGATCGGCGTAATACGGATAGACATGGGTGTGGATGTCGATGATGCGTTGCATGGCTAGTATTCCAGGTTTTCGTAAAACTCGATTTTGACGGATTTGAAAAACTCCGACTGCTCGGCGAAGAGTTCCTCGTGGGTCTCGTCGGCGGCGAAGGAGTCGAGCGCCTTGCGGGCGTCGTCAAGACTGGCGAACTCGCCCTGCCATACGAGCGTGTTGCACGGCTCGCTTCCGGATATCGGCTTCATCCGCCTGCCTTGCGGGAGGTCGGGGCGGGAGCGTTCCAGGGCGGCGAAACGTCGTTCGAGTTCCAGGAATTCCTTTTCCTTCCGGACATCGAACTGCTGGAGGATGCGCATGGTGACCGGCATGGTGTCGTGGGTTGGGGTTATTGAAGAAATTCGAGAACAGCCGGCGGCAGCACGAGCCCCTTCTCGGTGGCGAAAATGCGCAAAGCCCGGCGATCAATGCCGGGATCGATCGTGTGGGGACTGGTGACCGACATGGCCCCCGCAAGGATGCCGATCCACTGTGCATCCTCGAGAGCCAGCCCTGCGGCGAGTCCGGCCAGGATGCCGGAGAAATGCGCATCACCCGCACCGGCTGCGCTCCGGACTTCCACCCTGGGAGTTGCGATGAAATGAATCCCTCCTCCATCGACGGTCCAACTGCCCAGGGCTCCGGCTGTGATGGAGAGTTTCAGGTGGGGGAATTGGCGGCCGAACATGGCGGCGATTCTTGTGACGATCGCCTCCGCATCACCTTCCGCACTTGTTCCGGCAAGGCTTGCGGCCTCATCGAGGTTGATGGCAAGCAGATCCACCCGGGAGAGCAGGGAGCTTTCCCTCACCTCCTCCATTTCCCCGGAGGAGAACGAGGCCGCCCTCAGGAAACCGTGTTCCCCGGCGAGTTCGAGAAGTTCACGGCGCGCGGGCAAGGGGACTTCGGGAACGGCAAGAGCAATGCCACGCGAGGCGTGTTTTTCAAACCAGGGCGCGGCTTTGCGGACATCCTCCGGCATCACCTGTCCGCTGGCGGAGTCGGTGACGGTGAGGTTGCCACCCGAGCCATCGGGATAGAGCAGGCAAATGCAGTCGAGGGTCTGTGCGCCGGGAATGACTGATGTCAGCGAGAGATCGAGCCCCTCGGCACTCATCTCCTCGAGCAACCTGCGGCCCGCCGGGTCATCGCCCACCTTGCCCACCGGCAGGGTCTTGAAGTCGCCACCGGCAAGACGCTGAACGTAATGACTGATGATGTGCAGCTTGCAGTAGTCGCGACGGTCGAGAAACCGTCCGCCGCGGCTCTCCTCACGGCCCAGTGTGTGGTTGCCGCTCAACGCAAAGAAGGTTCCGGTGCCGATGCCGCCGGTGCCGATCATGGCATCGTATCTTCGCGTGGTTTGCATGACGGGTCAGGCGGTCAGATACCCAGATCCCACTCCGGATGAATGCTCACCGGATGCGTGGCGGTTTCAAGGGTGGCGGTCACAAGAGCGTCGGGATGTTCCTGTAGCAGCGTCATGGGATATTCGGTTGTCGGTTCACTGAAGAGCGCCACCCGCAGGGCGGTCTGTTTCCATGCACCGGTATCGCTGAAGAGACGCACCTTTTTGGCCGAAAGGCATTCCTTCAGGCCCAGCGTCACGCTCATCGGCGGCACGAACTGGTAGGCGCAGCCGAAGGTGCGCTGTGCGAGCGCGACGATCGTGTCGAGGTTGTTGTCCTGCACACGGACGGTGCAGTTGCGCAGATCGTCAAGTGAGAGGGTGCTGAAGGGGTGGCGCCGTGCCTGATTGTAGGCGATGTGGCCGTCCTGCCCCCATCCGCCGTAGGTGATGTCGATCGGCTCGCGGGCGATTTCATCGGCGATTTCCTGGAAATTGGTCGCGTTCGGCCACCAGCGCTTCTCCTCCGGAGTGACCAACGCGGGGTCAACCGGCCCGTAAAACTCTCGCTCCATGAATCCACGGAAGCTGTAGGGATGGTTGCGCGGCAGTTCGCGGCCCTGCCAGTCGAGGCACTCATCCATGTGGAAGACGGTGAGATTGCTCAGGCTGATCTGCTCACGGTTCACCAACTCGGCAAACGGCTTGTACCAGCAGGCCGGACCGCACGGGATGATCGCACGGGTTGGCAGGTTCTTTGCGTTGTTGCCGGCGATGAGATCCGCGAGCTCGCGCGCCATCAGGGCTCCCATTGCCGCCGAATCAGCAGCGATGCGGAAAGGGACTTTGCGTACGGGATGGTTTTCGAGTTCGGTTGCCGGGATCCGGCACCATTCCTGAAGGGTTGAAGGTGTGATGGGTGTCATGAGGGCCTGTTCGTAGGTTTTTTGGTTCCGAGAATGACCCATGAGTGGCACAGTGAAGCACAGTTGTCAACCATGACAGCTTTGAAGGTTATTGGAGAAAGGTTTTTGAATTCGGCGATAAAGCCCGATCTCAAATGGCTTTCACAGGTGTACTGTTTACTTCAAGGGCGGTTGCCCGACGTGGAAGCGAGTGTACAGCTTTCGAATCATTTCATTACCCGTCCGCCCACTCTCTGACGCATCTCATGAATATTCCAAAGCTCGCTGCTTATTACTTTCCCAACTACCACATTGACTCGATGAACGAAAGGGTGATGGGCGATGGCTGGACAGAATGGGAACTCGTCAAATCGGCAAAGCCCCGTTTCGAAGGTCACCGCCAACCAACGCTGCCGACATGGGGCTACTTCGACGAATCCCTCCAATGTCAGATGCAGAGGCAAGTTGATGCAGCCGTCAATGCGGGGATTCAGGCTTTCCTATTTGATTGGTATTGGTTTGAGGATCGCCCATTCCTCAATCGACCGTTGGATGACGCATTTATCAAGAACCGTGCCGGGTGCGGAATGGAATTCGCCCTGATGTGGGCCAATCATGACTGGCAAAACATTTTCCCGGCTCCAAAAGCGCCCTTAGACAAACAGCCTATACTTTTTCCAAACCCACCTGCATCACAGATTTGGGAAAATATGACCGACTACATTACAACAACTTACCTTTCACAGGAGAATTATTTGCGAATCGACGGGTGTCCGTTTTTTTTCTTTTTTAATCTTCAGGCTTTCATTGAAGGTTTTGAGAACCTCGACGAAGCAGCGAAGGCTCTTCGAGTTTTTGACCGCAAGGCTCAGTCGGTGGGGGCTCCCCGAATGCATTATTCTTTCCGAGCCAGCGAGAAGATCGCCTTGGCCTCGGAATGGACTTTAAGTATCTCACCTCAGGAGGTCGCATCCCGGTTGGGGATGGGTAGCATCGGAGACTACGGCTGGGAATTTGAGAACCCCATGGCCTCCCCTCCTTTTCCGAAATATCCTTACAATAATTGGTCCGAACACAACATCTCATCATGGTCAACAAAACTCGCTATGGGACTCCCCTACAGTCCTTGTGTTCAAGTCGGGTGGGACTCGACAGCTCGCTGCACGGACTTAGAAACACTTGAACCTATCGGCTATCCTTGGTGGCCTGTTGCGGAACCGTTTGAAGTCCAGACGTTTAAAAACAACCTGCTGCAGGCAAAAGAATTCGCGATAGCCCACGGGTCCCCGCTTGTTACCATTAATGCGTGGAACGAGTGGACAGAGGGAAGTTATCTACTACCTTGCGAAAGTTACGGCGACTCTCGCTTAAAGGCTGTCAAGGAAGTGTTTTTGCCTGCATAATCATGAAATTCAGTCATTTCCTGGGATTCGCGTCCCTCTGCGTTCAAGCCCTCGCGGCAGACGCTTCCATCGGAACATCACCGCATAAGCCGTCCGTCCTTATTTTCGAGGCCTCCGGCAAAGACAGGCAATACACGGAGACATTGAAAAGCCTCGGCTGGACAAATGTGATACGCCGTTCGATCGTCAAAGATTCCGAGGAATTTCTAGCCAAGGCGAATCTTGTGCTTTTCAGCGACGGTTTCTCGGAGGTCGAACCGGAGGTGCTGGAAAGACTCAAGGCCTTCGTCGAAGGCGGTGGTGTTCTTTTTGTGCCAGATTCACTTAGTGCGATTGTTGGTTCTAACTTTGGAGGGGCGCATTTCACCATCGGACCATCGGTGGTCTCGCCGCCGACTCCGCAAATGATCTGGATCACTCGCTTTAACAAACGTTCAGCCCTCCTAAACTGGCCACAAGCAGTGCCGCACATCGGAGAGGCGTTGTACAACCCGGCGGGATGGCAGGCCAATCATCTGATGAAGTTTGGTTTTGAGAACATTGATCCGTCTTGGATTCGTCTCACATGGAATATGCTGGACCAGCCCACGCTCGTCAGTCGGCGTTTTGGCCAGGGACTTGTCGTTCTGACTCCGATACCGATCTGGGACACAGTGATTTGGGATGTCCGAGTTTTGGCACCTCTTCTTGACAATGCCGTACACCAGGCACGAGCAGAGTCACTCGGTACCAGCGAAGGACTCAACGGGTGGAAGGCCATTGAACAAGGGAAGGTCGTGTCAGACGCTAATGCTATCCTAAACATGGGCAAACCTTTTTTCCCGCGAATGATCAACCATGTTGTTAGCAACACACAGTGGAAAGAGTCTCCTTGGTTCAAAGAAGGCATGAAATCCGGAACGTTCGCGCTCAAACCCTGGAAAAATCAGATTCTCGAGGTAAAAGACGGGGGATTCAATTCCTTCTCTTTCACGGGGCCCTTTGTAGATGACGTGGCCGCAGTCGTTCAGTTTGGATTTTCGATCGGACTGTTGTCGAAGCCTGATACTTGGGGGAAACTTCCTCTGCCAGAGGTACCCCAAGGCAGCGTGTTGATGTGGGACACGGTTGATGAGCCTGACCTGCATTTTTTGCCTGTTGCTGAATTTGTTGCATACACTAGAGCCACTCGGCTTGCCGATCCATCCACCCCGGTTTTTGCCAATGTCGGAGTCGCAAGATTCGATGACTACTCCGAATGTGCCGACATAATCGGAACGGATGCCTACCCGATACCGATTGGTCCCCCAACCGAAATCGGCGTGCGGGTTGCACGCGCTCGAAAGCTCTCCGGTGGGCTTCCTGTCGTCCCATACGTGCAGATATATGACATCTGGAAGAAGCGCCTGCCTTCACCTTCGGAGGTGAGATTTATGATTTGGGACTCGATTGTTGAAGGTGCACGGGGAGTCGTGCTCTACGGTTACTTCCCGGAAGAGCCAGGTACGGCTCCGTCGCCCTATATTAGCGAGACGCCGATCTGGAACACCGTAAAGGCTCTCAATCGAGAGTTGAGCGACCATGAGTCCGCTCTTCTGGGTCACTACATCCCAGAGGAACGCGCATCAGAATACATTGGGATTCTCAACACGCCTCGCCAAGTAGGTCGGGCAATTTACGCTTCCACTGATGGTCAGAATGCACTGCTCATTTTGACTAATCGGACAGGCAAGCCATCAAGTTGCGAACTTCATTTTCTTAAAGGAGGCCCATCGATATCCACAGAGAAAACCCAAACTGCCCTTAAGAATGACGTCACTACCGTGACACTGGAACCCTGGGAGGCAAGGATTATCAGACTCATAATGCCAAAAAAACCATGACTCACACCACCCTGCGCGCAATGATTTTGACCCTCGGCTCGCTCCTTTTGGGTATGAACTCTGTCTTTTCATCACCAATAGCCGACTCCCAAACGGGATTCGCAGACACACAGGGAAAGAATCGATGGTATTACGGAGAAAACATTGGCTCTGACTTTACATCTGAGGGATGGACTTTCGTGAATGGTAGGTGGGAAAGCCCTGAGATGCCTGGCAAGGGCAAGGGATTTATCGGCAACTACCCGGAGGCATTTGACTACGAGGTCTCTTACAACCAAGCCTTTTGGAACTCGAGCGCATCGATCACGCACGCTTGGAAAAGCGATGCGAAATACCCGAATGCCAGACTGACGGTAAGCATGTTCTTTGCAAGTCAACAGGGCAAACCGGTTCGCTTAAGAATATTCCTGAATGATAATGAAGTATTGGACAATCTCGTCAATAGTGATGCAAAGGCCGACTGGTTCGATGTGGCATCCGTCGAAGTCCCCGTCGGTAAAGATGATATGATATTTATTGCTGTCTCCACTACCGACAACAATTCCGACTTCACCAATCATGGTCTCCGGGCAGTCATCAATGACTGACACCTTTCCTTGCCAAGACCGATTTCCGATGAAATTGCAGCCGAGTCATGAGAGATAGGAATTCACGCTCTTGGATCTATATGGCGCGCGTTCAGTTCTCACTCACAGTGGCGAACCTGCGGTTTGTTTATATATATTGGGATGAATGTCATGAGGACAGATTGAACTACCTACGACCCCGCATTATCAACCGACCGGCACTTAAACAATTATGTCACAGACATCAGTAACCTCGGCACAAAATGGTGCGGTAATTGCAAAAGCTGCCCGCGAATTCCGCACCCATCTTTCTGGAAAGATTGAAAATCCAATGCTGGAGGATGTTCGCATTCTTGGGGATTTCTCTGATTTTCCACAAGGATCCATCAAAGATCCGGAATTGGATGATGCCTTTGTAGCCACATACGATGCGGGCACTCTGAAATTGGCCGTGACGAATCCAAGGGCTGCGTTAATCGGAGTCTTTCGGGTATTAGATCGCCTGGGATTTCGATGGCTTCGACCAGGACTCGGCGGATCCATTTGGCTTGGAGACTTTGATACGCTAAAGTCGAGTTTTAAAATCACAGAAGCGGCAGTTCATAGGCATCGAGGCATTTGCATCGAAGGAGCTGCGTCTGTTGAGCATCTAGCGGATATTATTGATTGGATGCCAAAAATGGGGCTCAATAGTTATTTTATCCAGTTTCGGGAGCCGAGAGAATTCTTACAACGTTGGTACCGCCATCCGAACAACCCCCTCTTTTCTCCAGTTGACTTCCCTGAAGATGATTTCCCAAGGATGACGAAGGAAATCGTGCGAAAGGTTAAGGAAAACGGGCTTCTTCTACATGGGGTCGGACACGGATGGACATGCGCGGCAATAGGGCTTGAAGCACATGGTTGGGACAGGGTCGACGAAGGGTCATCTGGCACCAAGATGCAGTTACTTGCCGAAATCAACGGAAAAAGGGCGTTTTTTAAGGGCATACCCATGAACACGAATCTTTGTTATGGTAATCCCGAAGTCCAGAAACTGCTCATTGACGAAGTCGTCGCCTACGCAACCGGTCATCCTGAGATTGACTACCTTCACTTTTGGCTTGCTGACGAGATCAACAACCAATGCGAGTGCGTTGTTTGCAAAGACACCCTACCATCAGATTTTTATGTTTTAATGCTTAACGAGATTGATTGTCGGTTGACTGCCCTCAACTTGCCGACAAGGATTGTTTTTCTCTGCTACCTTGATTTGTTGTGGGCACCGGAACAGGGCTCTCTGAGGAACCCCGACAGATTTGTCATTATGCTCGCTCCGATCACCAGAAGTTTTGCAGAACCTCTCGGATGCCGCACCTGCGATATCGCTAACATCGATATGCCGCCGTACATTCGCAATCATGTTGAGGCGCCGAAGTCGCCCGAGATTAATCTGGCCTTTTTGAATCGATGGAAAAGCTCGTCACCGGGTCTGGATTCTTTTGTTTTTGATTACCACTTCATGTGGGCACACTACTTCGATATGGGTCGCATGGATATTGCTTCCATTCTACGCAGGGATGTGGACGGCTACATGGAGTGCGGCCTGAACGGTCTCATGAGTTGCCAGGTCCAAAGAGCGTTCTCTCCGACCTCCTTAGCGATGCGTTCGATGGCGTGCCTTTGGCAATCAACCGGGTCCGATGCATCCACGACTTCATCTTTACTTGAGGATGAATTTGGCCCTGCGTGGCGGGAAGCGAATGCGATTTTGTCCGCGTTGTCTGTTAGCGTTCCGCCTTCGATGCTGAGGGGGGAGGTCTGTGCAGAAAAAACGCCGATGCTGGACGGACTGCAGAATGTCCTCGACCAGTTTCCCGTATGGCACGATCAGTCTGCACGACGATCAAAAGAATTCTCTGGAGCGTGGCAGATTTCATGGGAATTGCTGGCAGATTGGTTGGTCGCTATCCGGCCCCTGCTATACGCGTATTCAAGACTTTACCAGAGTGACAACGAAGCCGCAGCCGTCTGGTTCCGCGATTTTCAGACTCAAGGACAGCAACTTGAGTTCAAATATCCAATGTTTTTCGATTGGCACCAGTGTTTTATCACGATCAGGGACAAGCATTTTATTCAACAAGGGTGAGGTCGTCTTTTCTGCGGTTTTTTAGTTTCATCCAAACAGCTCCACCCCCCCGAAGCAGGTTTTGATAACAATGCTGAACGCACTTTTCAAAAGTCCGAGTGTCAAAGATGAAAGTTACATACCGCACAATTGCAAAGGAAACAGGCTTCTCGCTTGCTACGGTTTATCTGGCATTTAACCGGAGCCCGAAGATTCCAGAAGGCACTAGAGATCGTATTCTTTCAGTGGCTCAGAATCTAGGCTACCAACCTTCGCCTTCTATGCGTCGGTTGATGATGGAGATACGCAAGCCTCCATCTGCCAGACAGCACCTGGAGATGGGTTTTGTGAGTAATTGGTCGCATCCATTATCCTTGGGGCCAGATGAGCCGCTCCAACGAGTTTTCTCTGCCGCAGCTCAACGCGCCGTGGAATTAGGTTATACATGGCGAGAGTATCCCAGCCATGAATCAGTTAGCACGTTGAAAAAAATCGAGCAGGACATTCGGTACAAATCTGTCGATGGGGTCTTAATCTTTCCTCCTCGACACACTGATTTTACACCAGCCCTTTACGACCTTGATGTACCGATCATTCTCGTAGGACTTTCAATTCCTGAATTGCCTTATCCCTGTGTCGAAAGTGACCATTACCAATTTGCCGAGACCTCTTGCCTAAAACTCCTCGAAGCTGGATGTAAAAGAATTGGCTTTATTAAAGACGCGTTCTTCTCATCCTCGCTTTTTTCACGGTTCGAGGGAGCTTATCTCGCAACTTTATCAAATGCGGGGCTTCCCCGACTGCCTGCATTGGTCGCTGAGGGAAGTAATGCAAAACTCATTGCTGAGTATGTTGAGGTCAATCGATGTGACGGTATCCTAACTGTCGGTAACTGTAATTTGGCAAGTATTCGCCGATTTGGTACGAAATCTTGCAAATCCCTTCGGATGGCTTGCTACGGGGGGCGGTCATCCCCTGATAATCGCCGTGGCGTTTCTGGAATTGACGAACAGAGCGAGGTTCTCGGACGAGTTGCAGTGGAACATCTTGCCCGAGCAATTGAAACCCACGAGACCATTGCAGGGAGCAATGCTTATTCCATTACAATTCCCGGGCGGTGGATTTCTGGAAAAACCACTCAGCCGCTTACAGAATCGCACAATTATGATTCCGCATGACGATTGCTGCGGCCCCCGCTCATCATCCTTTCCTCACTTCCCAAGCCGTTTGACAGAGAAGCAAATATTTACTCAACCACCCGGCACGTCGGTTGACTGTTCAACACTGACTAGCTTGAGACTACCCTTCAGTCAGGTTAGTGATGCTGATTAACTCAATATTATGACAATTGACCAATGTGAACTACCTCCCCGGAATAGAGGGCCCCAACCATCGTGTGTGCCAATGGTAAAGCAAGACACTCTCCGTCCCTTGCCTCCTGGAGCAGTGGAGTTCTTCGGCTACCTTAGGGAGCGCATGGATGGCGTTCTGAATAACCGCTTGTTAGCCCAGGACTTAGACGAGATCCTTGACCCTTTTCGCACGCGGCAGGATGTCGTAGAGTGGCGTGGTGAGTTTTGGGGAAAATGGTTTACGGGTTTGACACTCGCCGCACGCTACTCAAGCGACCCGAAGATCAGAAAAACAATGGATAAAGCGGTCCAGGGTCTTTTGGCGACTCAAACTGCGGACGGATATATTGGATGCCATGAAGGAGAAAATCGCTATCAGACTTGGGACGTGTGGGGCCGAAAATATACAATTCTCGGGTTACTCGAATATCACGAGATAACCGGAGACGTCGAATCTCTAACTGCCGCAAAACTCCTCGCCGACCTCACAATCAACGATATCGGGCCTGGAAAAAGAAGCATTGTCGAGTTGGGAATCTTCAAGGGCATGGCTTCTTCCTCGATTCTTGAACCCATGGCTTTACTCTTTCAAAGAACTGGTGAGAAACGCTACCGCGATTTCTGCAATTATATTGTTCGGGAGTGGGAGAATCCGG
>JBIIGI010000028.1:0-27432 GCA_044236545.1 Chthoniobacterales bacterium | reverse complement strand
CGATCCATTCCGACCTCCGACATTCCTCGTTCCTTCCTCTCCATTTCCATTCATGTCCGCCACACCCGACCATTCCGAATCCGAGCCCGTTCTCCCGGCCCGCGGGGAGGGGAGTGACGGACATTCCCACGCGACGGTCAAGGATGAGGCGGCCGTGGGGGCGAACGAAGCCATGCATCAGCCAGGTCCGGTGAAACAATCACTCTGGAAGCGCTGGCTGGCATGGAGCGGGAGTTTCTTCGTCCTGAGCCTTCTGCTTCACGTGATCCTGATCGGGGCGGCCACGCTCCTCGTCGTGCAAGTGGTCCAGAGTCGGAAGGACAAACTCAAGTTCACGGCTCCCCCACCCACCTCCAATCCCGGAGCAAAATCCGTGGAACACAAGGTGAAGATGGCGAAAAAGACCGCCAGCATGAGCGCGCCGGCTGTTTCCAAGCGCATCACCTCGACTGCTGCCAACACTTCCATTGCTCTTCCCGCCGTTGAGATGAGCGGCTTGGCCGGTCCCGACGTGATGGCCTCCGTGATGCGTGAGATGGGTTCCGCCAGCATGGCTGCCGGCGCCAGTTCCTCCTCGGTGAGCGCATCCGCATCGGGAGGTGGGATGGCCGGAATGACCGCCTTCGGATTCCGAGGTGCCGGAGGCCCCCCCGGTCTGGTGGGACGCTTCTACGATCTCAAACAGTCCAGTAAATTCCTGCCCGGAACGAAGCAACGGGCCGGCACTTCGATCGCGGACGAAGGACTGTATGGAGCGCCGGGTCAGTATACACAATCGACGTTGGGTAACATCGATGTACTGAGGCGGTTTTTCAAGGGCCAGTGGAACGAGTCCATCCTGAGGGATTCGTTCTACGAGGCAAAGGATCCTCTGACGGCCTTTCAGGTTTTCATTCCTTCGATTGACGCGGCCAAGGCCCCGGAGGCCTTCTCCGTGGAGAAGGAGGTCAAGCCGAGCCATTGGGTCATCCATTACAAGGGGAATGTCATCGCGCCGCGTGATGGAAAATTCCGTTTTGTCGGCAAGGGGGACAACCTTCTGGCCGTGCGATTCGACGGGAAGAATGTCTTCGTGCAGTCCCCCCAGCGGGAACTGACCGCTTCGGAATTTCCCGGCGTGACCTTCGACGCCAAGGAAGCCGTGGCCAAGGGGGCGTGGTTCCAGGTGGAACGCGGCAAGACGTATCCGATAGAAATCCTTCTCGGCAAGATCCCCCAGGGGATCTTTTCCTCCCTGCTGATGATCGAGGAGGAAAACCCGATGACCCCTTACCCGAAGAGAACCTTCAAGCCGGAATTCGCGGCCTACCCCGTTTTTCAAGTCAAGAAGGGGGAGAAGGTTCCCCCCTACGAAAAACCCGACATGACGCCCCCTCCGAACGCACGCTTCGATTGGGAGCCTGTTGAGAAAGCTCCCGAGACAGCGCCGACCCCCGTTGTCTTCACTGCCACTAAGTAAAGGCGTCTGCCTTGACGCCTTCTTGACGCTGGGCGTGCTTCTTCCCTAGCGTTGATTTTTTCGATCATGCCACACTCAGGGATCAAAGCCTCTCTCCTTCCTGTCCAGGGATGCCTTGCCGCCGCGGTGCTTTTCCTTGTCCCGGCATCGCTGAGATCCGAGTCGGAGGGATTGGTGAAGACCGCGCCGATCGAGACCAAACTCTCGGTTGCCGGATCTCCCGCCGAGCAACTGGCGCTTGCCGATGGCTATGCAGACGAGGGCGAGACCGACAAGGCGATCGCCGCTTACCGCACGGTTCTCCGGCTCGCACCCAAGAGCACCGAGGCCCCTACGGCCCAGTTCCAACTGGCCAGGCAGTTGCAAAAGAAGGGTGATATCGACGCCGCATTCAAGGCCTACCAGACGCTGCTGCAGAAGTGCCCGCAGACCCCGAAGTTTGAGGAGGCCGTGTCCGAGGAAATCACCATTGCCAACGCCTACCTCAACGGTGCCCGGGTGAAGTTTCTCGGAATCCCCACGGTCCGCTCGATGGAGCGTGCGGAGGAGATGTACGCGTCAATCCTGAAGATGGCCCCTTACAGCAAGCACGCCGCCATCACCCAGTTCAATCTGGGGCTTGCGATGGAGAAGCAGGGGAAGGCGAAGGAGGCGATCGCCGAATACCAGAAGCTACTCGACAAGTATCCCAACAGCTCCGCCTGCGACGATGCCCTCTACCAGATCGGCTATGTCTACCAGCGGCTGGGAATGTCGGGCAAATCGCAGGACCTTTCGGCACTCAAAGAGTCGCAGAACAACTACCAGGACTTCCTGCTGCAGTATCCCAACAGCGAGAAGACCCGTCAGGCCGGTGAAAACATGAAGACAATGCTGTCGCGCGAGTCTGGAGACACCCTCAGGATCGCCCGTTTCTACGATTTTTCGAAGGATTACAAGGCCGCGTCCATCTACTACAACGACGTGATCCGCCGCTTCCCTCAGAGTTCCGATTCCTCCGCGGCCAAAACCCGACTGGATGAGCTCAAGGCTCTCTACGGCGAGGATTCGTTGCGCGTCGGCCAGGAACGTCCGGAGACGGGTGAGCGTCTGGCGGAACGCCGACGCCTCCAAGCCCAGGTCGAGACGACGGCGCTCGCCGACTACGACGGGCCTTCCCGAAAGGCGATCGTGGGGGAGGAACCGCCGCTTCCTCGTCCGGAGATGAGGGGGAGCATGAGGGATGCCAGCCCGATCCCCCTCCAGGAACCTCCTTCCCAAGCCCCCGTTCAGAAGACCCCGCTCGCTCCATGAGACTCCCCTCCCTCCCCATCGTTGCTCTCTCGTTTGCCGGGATGCTCTCGCTTGACGGTTGCGGTTACCATGTCGGGGAGATCAGGCCGACGCCGATGCGGCGCGTCTCCACGATCGCAGTGAACACGTTCAAGAACAACACGGTGACCCCCCGTCTCGAGGCCCAGACAGCCGATGCGGTGGTAAAGCAGTTTCAGCAGGACGGCACCTACACGATCGAATCTGCCGACCGCGCCGACGCCATCCTCGAGGGGACGATCGAGAGCATTCAGCGACAACCGATGCGGATTTTCGCCAACAACGTGCTCCAGACATCGGAGTTCGAACTCACCCTTACCGTGAGTTATCGCATTGTCGACCGCCTCACGGGTTCGGTTCTCCAGCAGGGGAAAGCCGTGGGGACAACCCCCTTCTTCACCGAGTCCGGCCGCGTGAACTCCGATATTGTCACCAGCCAGAACATCAATTATCCGATCGCGGCCCAGCGCATGGCGGAAAAACTCGCGGGCAAAGTCACCGAGGGATGGTGATTCGACCGGGTGAAAAAAATCGGCAAGAATCCAAGGGCACCGGAAGGCTGGAGAGAAATTGACGTTTCAGGCTGAACCCGGAATATGCATTAGGGACAGGATTCCGGAAGCGGGGAAGGGGTTAAAAAAGTTAGCCGTAACGCAGGCCGTCAGGCCGAGGCCGGGCTAGCAAAGTTGAAGCGTTACAACCAAGGCTCTGGAAGAGCCGCGGAAGATCCCGTCCCGCGACTGCGGGAGGACCCAAAGGGCGCCACCGCTTGCTGGGAGGCAAGTGGCGTCAAAGTGGATCAAAACAACCCTGATCTGATAATCGAGATATCGAATTCAGAGAACTCCTTGCATCAGTATGTACCGAAGAGTCGAATCAAGGTTTCCAATTCAGTCCCTTGTAACCCTTTTATCGCTTCAACGTTTTTAACTCCCTGAGGCCCCAGCATCCGGGTAAACCATCCACACCTAACCTATTGATGTCGTTCTATTGCAAAATCCGGGTTGAAGTAACCGCAGGGGTGATGAGTTATCGGTTTTACTTCCCGATGATTCGGCTTTTTTGGCATCCCCGTCCGTATTAGGTTACCATGATGAACACTCGCCTGATGGATCCCGTGCTCCTGCCGATCCTTGAGAAGGTAGGGGCCGGGGAGCGTCTCACGCGCGATGAGGGGCTTTCGCTCTACGCCTCCCGCGATCTCAACGGGCTGGGGTATCTCGCCAATATCGTGCGCGAACGGAAGAACGGCAACGTGGCGACCTATGTGTTCAACCGCTACGTCAACTACTCCAATGTCTGCATCCTGAGTTGTCAGTTCTGCGCCTTCAGCGCGAAGAAGCGCGATGATCATGCCTTTGAGATGGCCATTCCCGAAGTTGCCGCCAAGACCCGCGAGGCCTGGGAGAATGGTGCCACCGAGATCCACATGGTGGGGGGGTTGCACCCGACGCTCCCCGCCTCATGGTATCTGGATCTGCTCCGGGCGATGAGGGCCGCCGCCCCCGGCATCCACCTCAAGGCTTTCACGGCAATCGAGATCCGGCACCTCTCCGATCGCGTCTTCAAGAAGCCTCTCCGGGAGACATTGGAAACCTTGCGCGAAGCCGGCCTGAACGCCCTCACGGGCGGGGGTGCGGAAATTTTCGACGCGGGTGTCCGCGACATCATCTGCCGCGGCAAAGAGACGGCAGAGGAGTGGCTTGACGTGCACCGCACCTGGCACCTGATGGGTCAGAGAAGCACCGCCACCATGCTCTACGGTCACGTCGAGACGGCCGAGCACCGCATCGACCATCTTCTCAGGCTCCGGGAACTTCAGGACGAGACGCGGGGATTCACGGCCTTCATACCCTTCGCCTTCGTCCCCGAGACCACGGAACTCGCCCACATCCGACCCGCCTGCTCCACGGATGAACTCAAGAATCTGGCGATCTCGCGCCTGATGCTGGATAACTTTGATCACATCACTGCTTACTGGATCAGCCTCGGCCTGCCGCTCGCCTCCATTGCGCTGAACTACGGAATCGACGACCTGCACGGCACGATCCAGGAGGAGAAGATCTTCCATATGGCCGGTGCGAAGACCCCGCAGCGCCAGACCATCGAGGCAATGGAGAAGGCAATCCGTGAGGCGGGCAGGGATCCGATGCAGAGGAATACCTTCTATGAGCGGATTGGCTCGACCATGCCTGGGAGAGCGTCCCACGGACATGCCGACCCCGTGCCAGCCGTGCTCCCGGCGTGAGGGAGCACGCCGCCGAAACCGCCCGGATCGGGTGTGTTCCCTATCTGAATGCCCGTCCCCTTCTGGAGGGGATTCCCTATGCTGTCAGGGAACTTGTTCCGGCACGGCTACATGATGTGTTTCAGGCAGGTGAGTTGGATGCGGCGCTTCTCTCCTCGGTCGATGTGATCTCGATGCCGCGCTCCGAAGTGGTCGATGGTGCGGCCATCGGTTCCCGAGGTGATGTCCATAGCGTGATCCTGGCTTACACGGGTGAATTGAAGGCGATCCGGAGGGTGCGCCTTGATCCCTCCTCCCACACCTCCAATGCCTTGCTCCGGATCGTGCTGGAAGAGTTCCATGGGATCGGAGCCGAGTATGTGAGCGATGCGGGAGGGGAGGATATCGCTCTTCCCTCGCTGCTGATCGGGGATCCCGCCATCTCGTTCAGGAAAAGCCGTGAGGCCGCCGGAGTGCAACTCCTTGATCTCGGCGGTGAGTGGTTCCGCTCGACGGGACTACCCTTTGTCTACGCTCTCTGGGCACTGAACCCGGACTACTCAGCCAGAGAGCGTGTCGCCGGGATCCTTCGCATGGCCAAGCGACGGGGCGTCGCGGCCCTCGGGGAGATCGCTCTCCGAACGGAGGATCCGGAGTTTGCCAAGCGCTACCTGGGAGGATGGATCCGCTATGAGCTCGGGGAGGAGGAGAAGCGGGGGATGAGGCTCTTCGGTGAACTGCTCACCCGGCATCGCCTGATTCCCTCGATCGGAGACGAACCGAGGTATTGGTAGTCTCTGCGATCAGGCCTTACGCCGGCGCAGCAAGCAGATGGCGGCGATTCCTGCCATGGAGAGGAGGATGGTCGAGGGTTCGGGAACACCCTGCAGGGTGAAACTGTAGAGATCCTGCCGCTGACCGCTGGCACCGCTCCCGTTGTCTGAAATCAACAGCAGGCTGTATGCACCGTTGTCGAGTTCCGGTCCGAGGGTCATGCCCTCGAAATTGGTGGAGGCGAAGTCGCCCTGCCAGAGCAGTGTCTTGCCCACAGAGGTAAATCCGCCTGCATTCAGGCTCGAAAAATTCGTGACATCGGTGGATCCGGTGAAATCGAGCTCGTAAATCCGGGAGCGGAAATCCGGAAGGAAAGATGCCCCACCTAATTCGCGCTCCAGAGCCAGAACTCCGCCCGTCGGCAGGGCCAGCAGATCGACGAGACCGCTTCTTATGGAGCCTGCCCCAAAAGTGGGAGTACCGGAAATAGAATCCGTGCGGTAGGCCCATTGGCCCAATGCCGAGAAATTTGCCCCCCCGAACTGCTGGAGCCTGACCCAGCTTCCCGCCGAGGTGGTGGAGATGGATCCGTCGGGAACCAGCGCCTCCTCATTTGCTGTCCAAAGCTTACCCGCCCCGTAGCTTAGTGATTCCAAGCCCATGTTGTTTTGGACGTTGCTGGGCTTGTAAATCGTCGGAACCGTGACTGAACCAAGCGTCGACCCTGTGGAAAGACTGAACTCTGTGATGGTTGAGGCGACTTCATCGGATATCCAGACGCTGTTTGCTCCGGGCCTGAGGGCGATCCCTTCCGAATCGGTGCCCATGCCGGGAGCGCTGATGGCTCCGGTCACGCTGCCCGAGGTGATCCGGCCGTTCGTGGAGTTGATCGCTATGCTGAGCTGCCAGATTGATTTAACGCCATTGTCTCCCACCGCATAGTAGGAGGTGCCGCCTGCGTAGGTAATGCCGCTGAGTTCGGCCGCCCCTGTCGATCCGCTGCTCAGGCTGAAAAGTCCCTGACCCGAGGCCGTGAGTGTGAGGCCTCCGGCATGAGCCGCCGCGGCAAAGCTCAGGAAACAACAAAAAAACGATGCAAGATGACTGAAACAGCGAGGATTTTTCAAGTTCATGATAGGGGGGTGTTTAAATCAAATAACATAAAGAAACCGGTAGGCAAGTGGTAACAGGGCCAGTCCCGCTGGAATGCTGGGAGCAGATCAATGGTCCCGAGGCGCCCCCTTTTTTGACTCCTTTCCCTCCGCGTAGATGCTCTCGGGAACGCGTTTGAGATCGCTGATCACGCCGAGGAGGTCAAGAAGGCGGAGCGTGTAGTAGGTCGGGTCGATCTCCCACCAGTAAAAGCCCTGACGCGCAGCCGACTGGTAGCGGTGATGGTTGTTGTGCCACCCCTCGCCGAGGGTGATGAGCGCCAGGAGGAAGCTGTTGCGGCTGTCGTCTCCGGTGTCGTAGCGGGGCTTGCCCCAGACATGGGCCATCGAGTTGATGCAGCAGGTGCCGTGAAAGAGTAGTACCGTGCTGATGAAGCCGCCCCAGACAAGCATCTGGAGTCCGGAGGTGTGGAGGCTGGGATAGAAAGCTCCGAGTAGGGCTCCGAGTCCGTAGGTGAGGAAGGCAAGGAGCAGGGGGCCGATCAGGTCGAAGCGGTTGAGAAAGACCAATTCGGGGAACTTGGCCAGATCGGGAATGAGTCTGTAGTCGGTCGGGAAGTTGCGGCTGCTCGTCATCCAGCCGATGTGGGCCCACAGGAAGCCTTTCTGCCTGGGGGAGTGGACATCGACCTCCTCGTCCGAATGGGCATGATGATGGCGGTGGACGGCGGCCCACCAGAGGGCGCCGCGCTGGACGCAGAGCAGGCCGAGGAGGGCGAAGAGGAACTGGACGTGGCGGCTTGTCTTGTACGCTTTGTGGCAGAAGTAGCGGTGATAGATGCCGGTGATGAAGAACATCCGCACAAGGTAGAGCAGCGCGCAGGTCATGACGGCCACCGGACTCCATCCGACCCAGATCACACCCAGGCAGCCGAGGTGCAGGACCGCGAAGGGAAGGACCTTTCCCCACTCCATTTTCTCCGGCAGCGCACGCGTCTGCTCGAGCCCCAGAGGGAAATGATCCGAGTCGATCGCGCGGATCAGCGGTGAGAGGATGCTCATTGTACGGGCCGGAGGATCAGTCCGACGAGATTCCGAACTCGCCGAGAAGGCGGTGGAGATCGTCCGAGCCGTAATACTCGATGGCGATATGCCCCTTCTTCTCTGCGTGTTGGAGGATCACGCGGGTTGAAAAGCGGTGCTGGAGCTTGTTCTCCAGATGCTTGAGGGCAGGGGGGAGTTCGGCGGGCTTGCGGCCGCCTTTGCCACCGGGTTTGCGGGGTTTGGTGCCCTCGAGATGGGATGCCACGAACTGCTCCGCGTCGCGGACGGATGCGTTGCTGCGGATCAGTTTCTCCGCAAGAAGGCGCTGCTCCGCATGATCCTTGATCGCAAGGAGGACCTTGGCATGGCCGACCGTCAGTCGTCCCTGCGTGAGGTGGGACTGCACCTCGCCGTCGAGTTCCATGAGGCGCATGGCATTGGCCACCGCGGGACGGCTCTTGCCGACTCGTTTGCAGATCTCCTCCTGGGTGAGGCGGAATTCCTTTGAGAGCCTGAGGTAGGCTGCGGCCTCCTCGATGGGGTTGAGCCCCTCGCGCTGGAGGTTCTCGATCAGGGCCAGTTCGAGGACTTCCTGATCGCTCGCCGTGCGGACAATGACCGGTGCCTCGGTCAGGCCGACCACCATCGAGGCGCGCATACGTCGCTCTCCGGCAATGAGTTCGTATTTCCCCGCGGCGAGACGGACAATGAGCGGCTGGATGATCCCCCGCTCGCGGATCGAATCGACGAGGTCGCGCAGTTGGTCGTCGCGGAACTCGGTGCGGGGCTGGAGTGGGCTCGGGACGATCTGGTCGAGGCGGATCTGCTGGATGCGCTCCCCCAGTTCCTCCGAGGGCACGGGTGCGGAAACGCGGCTGTTGATGAGGGCGCCGAGGCCCTTGCCCAATCCCTTCCCCAGGCCCGCCTTGACGCCGTTTCCGATCTCAGACTTTGCCATTGGTGGAGCCTAGAGCAGCCACCGATCCATGGGGAAGAAAAAGGTGTGGCGATCTTGCGGGTCGAGCAGTCAAAATGACGGGGTGTTTGAAACGCTGGATTTGATCTTGCCCCACGGGAAGCATGACGGACCGATGCAGATGGCCCTCGACGAGGTGCTCCTGGGCTCGGTCGCCAGGCCGACCCTGCGGATCTACAACTGGTCGGCTCCCAGCGTCACGTTCGGCTATTTCCAAAAAATCGAGGAGGTCCGCAGGACCTATCCCGATCTGCCGCCGGTTCGCCGATGGACGGGTGGGGGGATGGTGGAGCACGGGAAGGACCTGACCTTTTCGCTCATGATACCCCGGGCCGAATACGCCGCTACCATTTCTCCCGCGCTTTTTTACAAGGAACTCCACGGAGCAATCGCGGCATGGCTTTCGAAAGAACTGGGTTCTGAAGTCCGCTTGGCAGGTCAGGCCGAGATCCGGTCCGGAACATCCTGTTTCACCGCACCTGCTTGTGATGATCTGCTTCTGGGCGAAAAAAAAATCCTGGGTGGAGCGCAGCGCCGAAGCGCCGGAGCGCTACTCTATCAGGGGAGCCTCCAGGGAGTGAGGCGGGGGGAATGCGTTGAGACGGCCTTTTCAGAACCGGAGGGATTGCCGGAAATGGCCCTTGCCCTGGGTCGGACCGTCAAGTTCATGGAGGTATCGCCCCACTTGGTCAGTGAGGCCGAAAAACTGACCGAAATCCGCTACCGAAGCAGCAAGTGGCTGGAGCGCCGGTAATCCGGTTCAGCGTTCATTCTGAGCCGGGAACGACATGTCCCTTCATTGCATGGATGCCATGGCGAATCATTTATCTTTCTTGGTCGATTCCTTGTGAATAGAGATACACATCCCAGTCCAATGAGCTTTCAAGCCATGATCACCCGCGCTCTGCTTGCCCTTGCTGCGCTTGCCTCCACCACGAGGCCTGTCGGGGCATCGACAACCGTGAACGGATCAGGATCCACCTTTGCCGCGCCGATCATGATGCGCTGGGCATCTGATTTCCAGAAAGCCAACAAGGAGACCAAGGTGAACTACCAGTCGGTGGGAAGCGGGGCGGGGGTCACGCAGTTTCTCCAGAATGTCACCGATTTCGGGGCCAGTGACATGGCCATGAGCGACGCGGAGATCGCGAAGGCGGACGGCAATGTCATTCTGCTTCCGGTGACGGCGGGAACGATCGTTCTGGCCTACAACGTCCCCGGCGTCGAGGGGGGGCTGAAACTCTCCCGTGCCGCCTATGTAGGCATTCTCCTCGGCACGGTGACATCCTGGAATGACCCGGTCATCGCATCTGTCAATCCCGGCGTCAAGTTGCCTGTGCTCCCCATCACGGTGGTGACCCGCTCCGATGGCAGCGGCACCACGGGCATTTTCACCGCACACCTGGGGGCGGTGAGCCAGGACTTCATCTCCAAGGTCGGCATCGGCAAGTCGGTCACCTGGCCTGTCGGAGTCGCCGGCAAGGGGAACGAGGGTGTGACCGCGTTGATCAAACAGACGCCGGGATCAATCGGTTATGTCGAGTACGGCTACGCGTTGAACAACAAGCTCGCGATGGCCTCGCTGGAGAACAGGGCGGGCAACTACATCATCCCCACCCTTGAGAGCGGGGCCTCCACGCTGGACTCGGTGAATCTGCCGGAGAACTTTCGCGCCTTCATCACCGATCCGGCGGGATCGGGGGATTACCCCATTGCCTCCTTCAGCTGGATGCTGGTGAGAAAAAACAATCCCGACCCCGCCAAGGGCGCCGCGATCAAGGAGTTCATCACCTATGGTCTCACCCGTGGTCAGTCCGTGGCTCCCGAACTCGGCTATGTGACCCTGCCCGAGCCTGTTGTCAAGAGGGTTCAGGCTGCATTGGAAGCGGTCAAGTAGACCGGCATCTGAGGAAGCTTCACCCGTGGGCGGACCAACGCAGATGGCCAAGACCGCTTCCCCGATAGCCCGTGAGTACCGTCGGCGACCGGACATCTTCCGGTTCGCCTCCTTCGTCGCCTCCTTGCTGGTGATCCTGTTGATGGCATCCCTCATCGGAGTCATCTTTTACCAGGCGTTTCCAGCGATCCGTCAATTCGGATTCGGATTCATCTCCGGAGTCCAGTGGAGTCCGAACCGAGGGGTCTTCGGCGTCCTTCCGGTGCTCATCGGAACCGCATCCAGCAGTCTGCTTGCCCTGCTTCTGGCCCTTCCGCTCGGTCTGGCCATCGCTCTTTTTCTCAGTGAGGATTTTCTGCCAGTCTGGGTCCGGCAGACGATCCGCTTTCTGGTTGAACTGCTTGCCGCCATTCCGAGCGTTGTCTACGGGCTCTGGGGAATCGTTGTGATTGTTCCCCTGGTCCAGCATTACGGTGCCATGCTGAGCGCGAAGCTTGGATTCATCCCCATCTTTCAGGGGCCCGCCTACGGAAACAGCCTGCTCACCGCGAGCATCGTGCTTGCCCTGATGGTCCTGCCGACAATCACGGCCATCTCCCGCTCGTCGCTCGTGGCCGTTCCCCCGAGCCTACGCGAGGGGGCATATGCCCTGGGGGCCACCCGGTGGGAGACCATTCTCGGCGTGATCCTTCCGACCGCCGCGCCCGGCATCATCGCCTCGACCATTCTCGGCTTCGGCAGGGCAATGGGGGAGACCATGGCGGTTGCCATGCTCATCGGCAACAGCCAGCGCCTCTCCTGGTCACTCCTTTCCCCCTCCAACACCCTCTCAGCGCTGCTTGTCAACCAGTTCGCGGAGGCCGAGGGGATCCAGATCAGCGCTCTGATGTATGCGGCGGCCCTCCTGGTCATCCTCACGCTGGGAGTCAACATCATCGGAGAGGTTGTGCTCCGCCGCACACAGCGCTCGACTGCGGGAATCCGCTGAGAAACAGTCACACGCATCCATGCCTTCGCTTCAACAACCGCGCAACAGCTTCTTCTCTGATGCAGGAAAACAAACCTCGGTGTTCCGGTTGACGCGAAACCGACTCCTTACGGGCCTCTGCCTTGCCCTTTCCCTGCTGACCCTTCTGCCGCTCTTCTCCATCGTGATCCTCGTGGTGGGCAAGGGGATGCCGTTGCTGGGGGCCGATCTCTTCACGCAACTCCCTCCCGCTCCAGGCCTCACGGGAGGGGGCTTCGGCAATGCCATCCTCGGGACGCTCATCATGGTCGGTATCTCGCTCGTGCTGGCGGTGCCCTTCGGCATCCTCTCGGCGCTCTTCATCAATGAGTACTCCTCCACCTCGCGGACCGCTTCCCGGTTGGCCGCCGCAGTGCGATTCGTCGCCAAGTTACTGACCGGCATCCCCTCCATCATCTGCGGCGTCTTCGCCTTCGCCGCAGTGGTCATGACCATGGGGAAGTTCTCCGCCCTCGCGGGTGGGATCGCCCTAGCCATCCTGATTCTTCCCACAATCCTGCTGACTTCGGAGCAGGCCCTTCTCGGCGTACCCACGGCATACCGCGAAGCCTCTCTGGGACTCGGGGCCACCCCGTTCCAGACAATCTGGAGAATCGTGCTGCCCGAGTCCCTTCCGGCCATCATGACCGGAATCATGCTGGCGGTGGCCCGTGCGGCGGGCGAAACCGCACCGGTCCTCTTCACCGCCCTCTTCAGCCAGAACTGGATTCATTCGCTGATGGAACCCACGGCATCGCTTTCCGTCCTGATTTACAATTTTGCCTCGCTTCCGAACGAATATCACAAGCAAATGGCCTGGGCAGCCTCCCTGGTCCTGGCGGCCTTGGTGACCATGACCAACGTCTTTGCCCAGCTCATCTTCAGCCCCAAGCACAGATAATCAGTGAATGCCGAAGCCATGTCCGCCGAAGAACACGCCTCCCAGCGATCCCATCCCGCACCGGATTCACTGCTCGGTCTGAGCAATGAATTTGATGCCGGGGAGGCCAACTTCATCAGGGTGGCGGACTTCAATTTTTACTACGGGAAAAAACAGGCCCTCCACGGCATCAACCTCGAGATCCCTTCGCGCAGGGTGACTTCCTTCATCGGTCCCTCGGGATGCGGCAAGTCGACCCTCCTGCGGAACTTTAACCGGATGAACGAGCTCATCCCCGGCGTCCGGCACGAGGGGGACATCACCATCCACGGCATGAGCATCTACGATCCCTCCGTGGAGGTCATCTCGTTGAGACGGCGTATCGGCATGGTCTTCCAGAAGTCGAATCCGTTCCCCAAGTCAATCTACGAGAACATCGTCTACCCTCTCCGCATCGCCGGGCAGAACAACCGTTCGCTGCTTGATGAGACCGTCGAGCGATGCCTCCGCTCAGCCGCCCTCTGGGAGGAGGTCAAAGACCGCTTGCACGAAAGCGCGCTCGGTCTTTCCGGAGGTCAGATGCAGAGACTTTGCATAGCGCGCGCCGTGGCCAACCGCCCGGAAATCCTTCTCATGGACGAGCCCTGCTCAGCGCTCGACCCGATCGCCACCGCAAAGGTTGAGGAGCTCATCATGGAGCTCAAAAGGGATTTCACCATCATCATTGTCACCCACAACATGCAGCAGGCAAACCGCGTCTCCGAGCTCACTGCATTCTTCTACCTCGGAAAACTCATTGAGTTCGACGCCACCCGCAAGATCTTCACCAACCCCTCCAGCCAACAGACCGAGGATTACATCACCGGCCGATTCGGCTGATACGCACCCTTCCCATGCATACTGAACCACCCCGCCCACACACACTGAGTAATTTCACAACGGCCCTCGACCATCTCCGGGGCTGTGTCCTGATGATGTCGAGTCTCACCCAACGTAATCTGCAAAATGCCATCAAGGGGCTGATGGAGCGCGATGACGACTGGTGCAATAACTCGATCGCCGATGACGAGGAGATCGACATCCTGGAGATGCAGGTGGACCGCGAGGGGATCGAGGTGATGAGCCGCTACCAGCCTGTCGCCACCGATCTGAGGGATGTCATTTCCTCGATCAAGATCGGGGCCAATATCGAGCGGATCGCCGACCAGGCTGTCAACATTGCGCGTCGTGCCCGCAAGATCAACGAGCACCCCGAGGTGCCGGAACTCCATTTTCTTGATCCTCTCGTGAAGCACACGTTCTCCATGTTCAACGATGCGGTGAGGGCCTTTGCGGAGCGCAATGCCGTTCTGGCGCTGGAACTCAAGGCCCGTGACAAGGCTCTCGATGTGATGAATCGGGAACTCACGGACAAGCTGATCAACCGGATGCAGGATGATTCGGCCAACCTGCCGACCTATCTCAACCTCATCTTCATCAGCCGTTGCCTCGAGCGGATCGGCGACCATTCCACCAACGTTGCCGAGGATATCGTCTTTGCGGTCCGGGCCGAGGATATCAGGCATCTCGCAAAGTAGGCCCGCCGCGGCACTTTGCTTCCGGCGCCGTCAAGACCCGCCGATCGCACCCGGAGCCCCTCAAGGCCGCCGATTTTCTCCTTGAACGGGGGGGGGCTCACCCTAGCCTAGAACACCACTTGTGATGCGCCGTTTCCTTCTGTTCATGACCCTGATGCTCTCTTTGGGAGGGGTCTCCCGCGCCCAGTTCGGAAGCTTCGGCGACAAGCCCGTGGAAATCACGGCGGATGGTGATACTCGTTTCGAAAACGGCATGGCGGTGGCCGATAACAACGTTCAGATCCATTACGGCGGGATCTCCATTTACGCCGATCATGCCGAGTACAATCCCGATACCCGCGACGTGCTCCTTGTAGGAAATGTCCGCGTCTACAGCGGCGACACGCTTTTCAACGGCCAGAGGGCCTTTTATAATCTTGAGACCAAGCAGATGAGGTCCCTTGAGTTCGAGGGAGGACATTATCCGCTCAAGTTCCGTTCCCTTTCGGCGACGGCTTTCGGCACCAGGGAATTCCGCCTGCGCGACTCGGACCTGACCACCTCGGATTCCTCCATGCCGGACTGGCATGTCCGGGCCAGGACAATCCGCTTCTACACCAACGACCGTGTCATCCTCCTTAATTCAACGCTCTACGTGGGCAAGGTGCCTGTCTTCTGGCTCCCCTACGCCTACTCCAACCTGAACAATCAGGGGTTTCAATTCTCTCCCGGTTACGATTCCAACTGGGGCGGCTACCTCCTCACCTCCTACACCTTTCCACTGGGTACGGGGGATAACTTCCTGGCGACCATCCGACAGGATTACAGGACGGAACGTGGCTATGCGGCCGGCTTTGATGCCAGGTTGAAGTTCGGCAAGAACGACCGCAGTGTGGGTCAGTTCGTCTCCTACTATGCGAATGACATCAAGCCCTCACAGAAAGTGGGTGGTCCCGGGGAGTTGCCCGAACAGGACTCCCAGAACCGCTACCGCATCAGCTACAAGCAGAAGCTCTTCCTGACCGATGACGTCTACGCCACCTTCGACATCAATAAACTGAGCGACCGCGATTTCATGCAGGATTTCTATCCCGCCGAGAATCGCACCAATCCCCAACCCGACAACAACGTCACCCTGACCAAGCTCGATGATGTCTATTCCCTGTCGCTGGTGACCCGCTGGCAGATGAACAGCTTCCAGGAGACCACCGAGCGCAAGCCGGAGGCCGCGTTCGACTTCAAGCAGGAGCCTCTCTTCGGTCTTCCCGTGTTCTACGACGGCACCACCGCTCTTGGTCAACTCAACCGCAATTTTGCCGCGGACTCCTACGGCACCGACTACGGTGCAACCCGCTTCGACACACTTCATCAACTCAGCCTTCCACAGACCCTTTGGGGATGGCTTTCCACCGTTCCAAAGGTAGGCATTCGAGGCACCTTCTACAGCCAGGGTGGCTATTTCCAGGGGGCCGACGGGGTCATCAATCCCTTCCCTTACGCCTACACAGCCAATGGAAACACCAACGGCAACACGAACATTCCGGTCGGCAACTCCCTTGTCACCACCGGCAACACCATCCGCCCGATCCTCAATGCCGGACTGGAGAACTCCTTCAAAATCTCGCGCAGCTTCGAGGGAATGCAGGCTCGTTGGCTCGGACTCGACGGCTTGCGTCACGTCTTCCAGCCCTACAGCAATCTTTCCGCTGTCTACGCCGGCGGACCCAACGTGAACCAAGTGCTCCAGTTCGACCGTCTGCTTCCGAACAACCCCAACGCCTCGACCCGTTCGGGATACCAGCCGAGCTCGACCCAGTTGGAACCCCTCGACTTTCCGCAGTTCGCGGCCATTGATGCGATTGACACCTGGGCGATCTGGCGTCTTGGTTTCCGAAACCGCCTCCAGACCCGACGGGACGGAGACACCTTCGACTGGTTTTTCCTCGATAGCTTCGCCGATGTGAACGGGATCAATCCCTACTTCAACGGGCCGGTATCCAACCTCAACAACCGCATCACCTTCGCCCCGATGAGTTGGTTGAATCTTCGTGTCGGCTCCCAGGTTCCCATGACCACCGACGGATTCACCGAGTTGAACACCGACCTGTATGTCATGCCGACGCGGAATTTCAGCTTCGGGCTAGGCACCCGCTACATCGACAACTACAACGGCGCTGAGAATGACAACCAGTATCCTTTCAACGCTTATTGGAGGGTGAACGACCATTGGTCGCTGGGCGCCCAAGCGATCTACAACCAAGCGTCGGACAACAGCCCCAGTGGGGGAAGCGCCCTGATCTACCAGCGTTACATGATCCATCGTGATCTCTCCAGTTGGATCTTCTCGTTCGGAGGCGAAGTGAGGGCAAACCAGGGCACGGCAACGCAGTCGGGACAGAATCAGTACGGCCTTCTGATCACCTTCACGCTCAAGGATCTCCCGCAGGTGACCCTGCCGATCGCCTTCAGCGGAGCCCAGCAGGCCGGATCAAGTCCGATCAGCCCCACCGGTAACTAATACCCGCACGGTTTGGGGTCTGTTCCAGGACCATGAAGAAATCCCCAGCATCACCGGGCGAGTAAAGTCCATCACTGCAGTCCCCGCGGTTTTTTCCCGGAACCCATTTCTCCGTGAACTCCCGTTGAGTGACCAGAGGGAGGGCATGCCATCCGAGCGCTCCCCCCCATGAGATCAGGTCACTGAAACTCACATCTGCAGTCAGATCCTGCTTCCCGAAGCGGGCATAGAGATCGCGGCCGGTGAGGAGTTGATGCTTCCAATAGGCCCGGAGAGAGCCGCGGGGGTGACGTTGATAAAGGCAACCGGATATCTCCCCGTAGTCGACCGTGAGCAGTGAGCCCTCCTTCCAGAATGGGCTCCATTCTTCCAGCCAGCGGCGGTAGCTGTCGTGGCGCTCGATCCGCTGACCTACCGGAAGATGGTCGAACGTGAGGAACCACGGTTCAGAGGCCAGATTGGGTAGAAGTGTCTCGGAAAGCGAGCCGTCGTCGGAAATCCTCACTCCCACTTCCTTCCAGCCTTGATCCCCACGTTCAAAGAGCCGGCAGGGGAAGGCATCCACAAGCTCGTTACTGAAGATCAGGGCGCGCCCCGAACTCTGACGCAGGGCCTCCTGAACGGAGGAGTGCCAGTGAATCCCGTGGAACCGGAGTTTCTTCTGCTGGAGTTTCCGGAGCGCGGGGGAGGTCTCGACGATGCTGTATCGTGTAAAGAAGCGCGTTCTCCAGCCGAGATGTCTCAGGATGGTCTTGGCGAGGGAGCCGTTTCCAGCCCCGACCTCGATCACTGGGATTGTGCGCCATCCCTCCTCTTGGGCCTTTGCACTGATCCATGCGGCAATGGATGCGCCAAGTTCACTTCCCAGGGTGGCCGACGTGGAAAAATCCCCCCGAGCCCCGACATCCTCAATCTTTGCCGAGTAATAGCCCAGCGTCGGATGGTAAAGGGCCTCCTGCATGAATCGTTCAAAGGGAATACCCCCCCCGCATTCCTCCTGCAGCCGTCGGAGCAGGGGGATGACTCCTGTGTCGCTCACTGGGTCAGGGATTCAGGATTGCCCTGCAGGCCGCTGACCGCTGTGTGGGATTAGCGGCCAGTAGCAGGTCCGAGACCAGAACAACCCGCTGTGCCCCCGCCCGGATCACCTCCTGAAGATTGACCAGCTTGATACCTCCGATGCAGAACACGGGGAGGTTCACGAGGCAGTGGACTTCCAGGATTTCCGTGGTCCCGATCGGCGAGTAGCTCGGTTTGGTCGGGGTGGGGAAGAGAGGGCCGAAGCCGAGGTAATCGGGCTTCTCTGCGGCCGTGGCAACGGCTTGTTTCAGCGAATGGGTGGATTTTCCGATCAAGGCATCCGGCCCTGCCATGCGGCGGGCCTCCTCAACGGAGCAATCATCCTGCCCGATGTGTGCTCCGGTGGCCCCGGTCTCGGCGACGAGATCGGGATGGTCGTTCAGAATAAAGGGGATGCCTTCGCTCTTGCAGAGGGGAGCCAGTGCGGAAGCCATGGCGCGGATCTCCTCCTTGGAGGATTTCTTGGCGCGTAATTGCAGGATATCGATCCCGCCGGAAATCAGTGAGCGTGCCATGGCCTCCATAGCCGAGGGCGCGACATAGCCGGTGTCGAGGATCCCGTAGAGGCGGCACTCCGAGAGGGGTGTTGTCATCAATGGTGTCCCGGATTCCGTATCCGGCATTTTTCCTTAATCCTTCACGACGGGAACGCCGTCCTTGAGGAACTGCTCGAGAAAGCCGGTGTGATACTTTCCTTTCTTGAAGTCGGCATTCTGGATGATGGCCCGGTGAAGGGGAATCGTGGTCTTGATGCCGATGACCTGATACTCGCCGAGAGCCCTCGCCATGCGTGCGATCGCGGCTTCGCGTGTCGACGCCGTGGCGATCATCTTCGAGATCATCGAGTCGTAGTTGGGCGGGATCGGGTAGCCGGCGTAGGCGTGGGAGTCGATGCGCAGTCCGCGTCCTCCCGGTGCATAGTAGGCCTCGATCTTGCCGGGGCAGGGCATGAAATTCTTTTCCGGATCCTCGGCATTGATGCGGCACTCGATGGAGTGGAGGCGGGGCTTGGCGTTCACCAGGTGATCGGAAAGGTGCTCCCCTGCGGCTACCTGCAGTTGCTGCTTCACCAGGTCCACCCCGTAAACCTCCTCGGTGACGGGATGTTCCACCTGAATTCGCGTGTTCATCTCCATGAAGTAGAAGTTCAGGTCGTCGTCGACGAGATACTCGATGGTTCCGGCATTGTAATAGCCGACCGTCTCGCAGAGGCGGACGGATGACTCTCCCATCCGCTTGCGCAGATCCTCAGTCATCAGTGGGGAGGGGCACTCCTCGAGGATCTTCTGGTTGCGGCGCTGCAGCGAGCAGTCGCGCTCGCCGAGGTGGACGATCTTGCCGTGCTTGTCACCGAAGACCTGGAACTCGATGTGGTGCGGGTTGATGATCAGCTTCTCGAT
Source organism: Chthoniobacterales bacterium (assembly GCA_044236545.1). GTDB lineage: Bacteria > Verrucomicrobiota > Verrucomicrobiia > Chthoniobacterales > UBA6821 > UBA6821. The sequence goes on along the minus strand of JBIIGI010000028.1, from coordinate 8,192 downwards.
GTAGACGTCTGGATTGCCGAAGGCCTTGTCAGCCTCCATGCGGGCGCTGTGGTAGCCCGCGACAAGGCTTCCCTCGTTGTGGGCCATGCGCATGCCTCGGCCGCCGCCGCCGGCGACCGCCTTGATCATGACCGGGTAGCCGATCTTGCGGGCTACCTTGATCGCATCCTTTTCGGTTTCGACGACACCGTCGCTGCCGGGAGAAATGGGGACGCCGGCTTTCTTGGCGCACTCGCGGGCACTGTTCTTGTCCCCCATGAGCCGGATCGACTCTGGAGAGGGGCCCACGAAGGTGATGTTGCAGGAGGCGCAAATCTCGGCGAAGTGGGCGTTCTCGGCCAGGAAGCCGTACCCCGGGTGAATGGCATCGACGTCGGCGATCTCGGCTGCACTGATGATCCGGTCGATCTTCAGGTAGCTCTCGCTTCCGGCTGCAGGTCCGATACAGATCGCCTCGTCGGCAAGCTGGACATGGAGCGAGTCGATGTCGGGCTCGGAATAGACCGCCACGGTGCTGATTCCCAGCTCCTTGCAGGCACGGATGATGCGGAGCGCAATTTCGCCACGGTTGGCGATCAGGACTTTCTTGAACATCGGGACGGTGTGGTCGGAAGTTTCGTCGCTTACTTAGCTGACGCGGAAGAGAACCTGTCCGAACTGGACCGGCTTTCCGTTCTCGGCAACGACCTCGACGACCTTTCCTGAAATCTCGGCCTTGATCTCGTTCATGACCTTCATCGCCTCGATGATGCAGACGACCGAATCGGCGTTGATGGTTTTTCCGGCCTCGACGAATGAGGGAGCATCGGGTGAGGGGGAGGAGTAGAAGGTGCCGACCATCGGAGAGGTGATTTCCTTGTAATTGCTCTTGGCGGGCTCGGTGACGGCGGCCTTCTCAACCGCGGCGGGGGCTGCTGCCGGAGCAGGTGCAGAGGCATGACCCTGAATCAGGGTGGCTCCGGAGGAGGCGCCTGCCGGGGTCTTCAAGGTGATGCGGAAGTCACCCTTCTCGAATTCCAGGACGGCGAGATCGTTCTGCTTGAGAAGTTCGATCAGGGAACGGACTTCGGGGAAGTCGGATCCGGATACCTTAGGAGCCTTGGACATCTTGGCTGCTTTGGGGGCGGAAAGCTTCTTGGCGGGGGCCTTGGGGGCCTTTTTGGAGTTCTTGGTGGTACGGGCCATGCTGAGTTGGTTTTAAGCGAGGGATTGTGGGTCGGGGAACCGCCGCAGGTCAAGCCACCGATAAGACGCTTTTTTCAGCGTTTCCTTTACACAGAGAAATCTTCGCGTTGTAGTAAAGGTCTATGTGGCTCCTCATGCCTGTTCTCATTACCCTTCTCGTGGTCATCTGCTTCCTGCTGATCCTCACGATTCTCATGCAGCGTCCAAAAAGCGAGGGCCTTGGGGCCGCCTTTGGAGGCGGCCTCACCGACAACCTTTTCGGTGCCCAGACCACGACGGTCCTGACCAAGTTCACGGTCTGGCTCGGCGGACTCTTCTTCCTTCTGACACTCATCATTTCCGTTCTCCATGTGAAATCCTCCACGGGACCGACCTCAATCCAGAAGCAGCTCCTGAGTTCGCCGGCCCCGGCGGCCTCACCGGCGAAGTGATGCTGTGAAAACGGCCGCGAGGATCGGCCCTGCCGTGGCCTGGCGCCGGAAAATCCGTGACCTTTCAGGCCGTGGAAAAGCATCCGTGGTCTTCGTTCCCACCATGGGAGCATTGCACGATGGTCATGTGGCACTGATCCGCCGAGCCCGGCGTCTGGCAGGTCCAAGGGGATTCGTCGTTGTCTCGATCTTCGTCAATCCCACCCAGTTCGGTCCAAAGGAGGATCTTTCCCGTTATCCACGGCCCTTTGCCGAGGACAGGGCGCTCTGCCGGAGGGAGGGGGTCGACCTGCTGTTCCATCCCACGGCGGATGAGATGTATGCGAAGGAAGCCTCCGTGAAAGTGAGCGAGGGAATTCTCTCCAAGGGGTTGTGCGGAGCCTCTCGCCCCGGCCATTTTGACGGGGTCTGCACCGTGGTGACCATGCTCTTCCAGATCTTGCAGCCTGATGTCGCGGTCTTTGGTGAAAAGGATTGGCAGCAACTCGCCGTGATCCGGAGGATGGTACGCGACCTGAAGATCCCGGTAAAAATCATCGGACACCCAACCGTCCGCGAGGAGGACGGCCTCGCCCTGAGTTCGCGGAACCTCCACCTCAGCCCGGAGGAGCGCCGGGTCGCCCCGCTGATCCATCGGGCCCTTTGGTCTGCTGCCACACGGGCGGAGGAGGGGGAGACATCCGTGGCGCGGCTTGAGCGAGGTCTCAAGGCAGACCTTTCCGCCATTCCCGGTGCGGCACCGGATTATGCCGTGATCGTCGACGAATCGACGTTGGCACCGATCCGAAGTCTCACCACCAAGACCCGGGCCCGCGCACTCGTCGCAGTGGGAATCGGCCGTGTGCGCCTGATCGATAACCTCCGCATTGCCCGATGAAAACCTTCGACTACGTGGTCGTCGGCAGCGGAATAGCCGGCCTGACTTTCGCCCTGAAGGCCGCCGACAAGGGGAGCGTCGCCATCGTGACCAAGAAGTCCCGTGCCGATTCTAACACCGCCTGGGCCCAGGGGGGTATCGCCTGCGTCACGAGCAGCGAGGATTCCCCGGATCTCCATATCAGCGACACCCTCGTCGCCGGTGACGGTCTGTGCGAAGAGGAGGTTGTCCGATGCGTCGTGACCGAGGGACCTGAGAGGATCGCCGAACTCGTCTCGCTCGGGATGCACTTCGACGAGCGGATGACGGCCGGGGGAAACCGCGAGCCCGATCTCGGACGCGAGGGCGGGCACTCCAAGCGTCGCATCCTTCATTCCAGGGACGCCACCGGTTTCGAGATCGAGAAGACGTTGCTGTCCGCCATCGCCGCGCATCCCGGCATCACGGTCATGGAGAACCACATGGCCGTCGATCTCATCACCACGGGCAAGCTCGGCTACGCCACGCGGGACAGCTGCGTCGGGCTCTACGTCCTTGACGAGGTCACCGGCGAGGTCGAAACCCTGCGCACCGATGTGACGGTCCTCGCGACCGGGGGCTGCGGCAGGGTCTACCTCTACACGACCAATCCCGACATCGCCACCGGTGACGGCGTCGCCATGGCATGGCGCGCCGGGGCGGAGATCGCGAACATGGAGTTCATGCAGTTCCACCCGACCTGCCTCTACCATCCAAAGGCCAAGTCGTTCCTGATCACCGAAGCGGTCCGGGGCGAGGGTGGGATTCTGACCGACGGGGAGGGGAAGCGCTTCATGGAGAAGTATGACGAGCGGCTTGAACTCGCCCCGCGCGATATCGTGGCGCGGGCCATCGATGCGGAGATGAAGAGGACCGGGAAGCCGTGCGTCTATCTCGACATCTCCCATAAGCCGGCCAGCTTCATCCGTGAACGATTTCCGACCATCCACGAGACCTGCCTCGGCCTTGGGATAGACATCACCGCCAGACCGATCCCCGTTGTTCCGGCCGCGCATTACCAGTGCGGCGGCGTGAAGGCCAATCTTGACGGCGAGAGCACCCTGCACGGCCTCTATGCCGTGGGCGAGGCCGCCTGCACCGGACTGCACGGGGCCAACCGCCTTGCAAGCAACTCCCTCCTCGAGGCGCTTGTCATGGCCCATCGTGCCGAGGTCAGTGCCAGCCGGAATCACCACCGCCAGGCGATGGAGATCGTCCTTCCCGAGTGGCGACCGGGTAAGGTGAGCGATGTTGATGAAATGGTCGTCATTTACCACAACTGGGACGAGATCAGGCGGCTCATGTGGGATTACGTCGGCATCGTCCGCACCGACAAGCGACTCCAGCGTGCTGCCACACGCCTCCGCAATCTCCAGACCGAGATTTCTGAGTTCTACTGGAACTTCAAGATCACCGCCGACCTTCTCGAACTTCGCAATCTCGCCACCACCGCCTCACTCATCGTCGACTGCGCCATGAGCCGCAAGGAGAGTCGGGGACTCCACTACACCCTTGACCACCCGGGTCATAACGATGTCCGCTTCCTTAAAGACACAGTAGTCAGAAGGGTTTAGGGAACAGTGGTTCCGCAAACCAAAATGCTCCGGTTCCCTAACTTGTAAGAACGGGGGGCAATACCATCTCCACTCTTATTCCGGTGGAATCAGCTGGTTCTTTGGCGATGGGCGTTGTTGTTGTCCCTCGGGTTGCTCCTGTGAGCCCCTGGGAGAGATGTTGGTCCGCTCAGGTGTACTTGAGCACTTCCTCGATCGTGGTGAGTCCTTCGAAGATGCAGCGCAACCCGTCGGCACGCAGCGTGCTCATGCCAAGTTCGATGGCCTTTTGCCGGATCACCACACCGGGTGCCTTTTCATTGACGAGGGTCCTGATCGGATCACTGATCTTGAGGAGTTCGAAGAGACCCTTGCGTCCCTTGTAACCGGTATGGTTGCACTCCGCGCATCCCTTGCCGAAGTAGAAGGTCTTGTCCCCGATGTCGTAGGCAGAGAGTCCGAGTTGCGAGAGAACGGCCTCGTCGGGTTCATAGGCGGTCTTGCACTTGGAGCAGATTTTTCTCACGAGCCGCTGGGCCAGCACCCCCTCGAGCGAGGCGGAAAGCATGAACGGTTCCACTCCCATGTCGACGAGTCGGGAGACGACACCCGTTGAATCGTTGGCGTGCAGCGTGGTGAAGACCAAGTGACCTGTCAGCGAGGCCTGGATCGCGATCTGTGCGGTTTCCAGATCACGGGTCTCGCCGATCATGATGCGGTCCGGATCCTGTCGCAGGAATGCCCGCAGGACATTGGCGAAGGTTAGGCCAGCGGCCTCGTTGATCGGAACCTGGAGAATGCCCTCGATCTCATACTCGACCGGATCCTCCGCCGTGAGGAGCTTGGAGTCGATGGTGTTGATCTTGTTGAGGCAGGCGTAGAGGGTTGTTGTTTTGCCAGAACCGGTCGGACCGCAGACAATGAAGATGCCGTTTGGTTTTTCGATGACCTCGACGATGAAATTGTAGATCTCCGGTGGCATCTGGAGGGTTTCCAGTTCGAGTTGGACAGCGCTCCGGTCAAGCACGCGGAGCACGATGCTCTCCCCGAACTGGGTGGGCAGGCAGGAGACACGAAGGTCGACCACCTTGTTTCCGATCTGGCGCTGGATGCGCCCGTCCTGCGGAACCCTCCTCTCGGCGATGTTGAGATTCGACATCACCTTGATGCGGGAGGTGATGGGAAGCGCAAGGTGGCGCGGCGGAGGCTCCATCTCGTAGAGGGCTCCGTCGACGCGGTAGCGGATCTTGAAGTCCTTCTCGAAGGGCTCGAAGTGAATGTCGCTCGCCTGCGCCTGGACGGCGCGGTCGAGGATGAGGTCGACGTAGCGGATGATGGGGGTGGAATTCGCCTCAGCTGCGACCGCGGCGGCGTTGAAATCCTCCTCTCCCGCGTCGACTTCCGTGACTTCCGTCTCGTTGAGTTGCCGGAGCACATCCTCCATGGAGGTCTCCTCCGAGCCATAGTGCGTCGCAATCAGGCCCAGCACCGCATGACGCGCAGCGACCACCTGCGTGATCTCCCTGTTCAGGGTGAAGCGGAGATCCTCGATGGCCTGCGTGTCGAGGGGGTTGCCAAGCGCCACGGTGAGCACGTTGCCCGATGCGTTAATCGGTAAAACCTCGTGGAGGCGGGCCATGCCTGATGGAATCAGGCGGATAACGGCGGGAAGCGGCTCGAATCCGGTAAGGTCGACGGCCTCCACGCCGAGTTCCGCGGCCAGAATCCTCGAGAAGTCCTCCTCCGTGACGACGGCCTGCTCGATCATGATGTCGTCTATCTCGCGCCCCGAGTTGGTCGCCTCGGCGAGGAGTTCCTCGGCGGTGGTTTCGTCGAGTGTTCCCGAGCGCCTGAAGATGTCGATGATCTGGTTCGGATTCATGTCGGCGGATCCCTTAGTGATTGTCCCCCATGGTGCTGGAGATGACCTCTTCCGCCGTCGTGAGGCCGGCAAGGACCTTGCGGATGCCATCCTCGCGCAGGGTTCTCATGCCGAGTTCGCGTGTCCTGTGGCGCAGTTGCAGGGTTGTGGCATTGCGGTTGATCATCTGTCGGATGTCATCGTCCGCAACGAAGATTTCGAAGATACCCATGCGTCCGCGGAATCCCTTGCCGCGGCACTTTTCGCATCCCACCGGGCTCATGACGGTGGCCTTTGCGAGTTGGGCGGCGTCGATGTTGAGGACGTGCGCCTCGTATTCGGTCAGTTCGCCGGGTTGCTTGCAATTGGTGCAGAGTTTTCGGACAAGGCGCTGGGCCATGATCCCGCGCACGGCGCTGGAGACGAGGAATGGCTGGATCCCGATGTCGACAAGCCGGGCGACCGCAGCAGGGGCGTCATTGGTGTGGAGGGTGGAGAGGACAAGGTGACCCGTAAGGGAGGCGTTGATCGCGATCTCGGCGGTCTCCTTGTCACGGATTTCTCCCAGCATCACGATATTCGGAGCTTGGCGGAGCATTGCGCGGAGCGCCGCGGCGAAGGTCATCCCGACTTCCGAGTTGACCTGGACTTGGTTGATGCCGGTCATCTGGTACTCCACCGGTTCCTCCACGGTGATGATCTTCCGGTCCGGCCTGTTCATGTAGTTCAGGCATCCGTAGAGGGTGGTGGTCTTTCCTGATCCGGTCGGTCCCGTGACCAGGATGATGCCGTCGGGCATCGTGACCAGGCGTTCGAAGGTGGCCTGATCATCGCTGAGGAATCCAAGTTCGGGCAGACCAAGCATCAGTGATGACTTGTCCAGGATACGCATGACGATGCTCTCGCCGTGGACGGTCGGCACGCTGCTGACTCGCAGGTCGATGGTTTTTTCTCCGACCTTCACCTGGATGCGTCCGTCCTGGGGAACACGCTTTTCCGCGATGTTCATCGAACCGGTCATGATCTTGAGGCGGCTGATGATGGCTCCCTGGAGTTTCTTGGGAGGGTTCTGGATTTCCTGGAGGTTTCCGTCGATCCGGAACCTGATCCGCAGGCGTTTTTCCAGGGGTTCGATGTGGATGTCGCTGGCCCTGCTGTTCTGCGCCTCGACAAGGATGTTGGAGACCATCCGGATGATCGGCGCATCATCCCCGGCCTCGGTCTCCTCCTCGTTGACGGAAACGGAACCGGGCAGATCCTCCAGACCGGCGGGATACAGTCGCTCGATTTTCTCCGTGATCTGCGCGGGGATGGCGCAGACAAACTCCACGGGGCGTTTGAGCAGGAACCCGAGGCCGTCAAATGCCTCGAAATCCATCGGGTCGGCGATCGCCAGCACCAGCGATCCGTCATGTTCCGAGACGGGAACCGTCTTGTACCGGCGGGCGGTTTCGGGGGTGAGTTGGTCAATGAGTTCCGGGCTGGGGGTCACCTGGTTCAGGTCGACAAAGTCCATGCCGTTCTGGGAGGCGAGAGTCCTGGCAACATCCTCCTCGCTGACGGTTCCCTCCCGGATCAGGGTATCGATCATGTGCGCCCCACCGGTGCGACCGGCGATTTCCTCCGCCTGCTCCTGGCTCAGCAGGCCGACATCCTTGAGGATCTCGATCACATATTCGTCGTTGGCTGGCATTGTTCCGGGGTATCTGTTGAGTGGTTGAGGCGTTGATATATCCACCCCCTGCTTCCACTTGTCAACGTAGCACTCCGATGGTGTGTTCCAAATCGCCCCCTTTCACGATGCCGTTGATTTTCCCTCATGAAATCCCTAGAAAATAGAGGACATATGTCACGCTATCGCACCATCCTGATTTTTGGAGCTCCCGGAAGCGGGAAGGGGACGCAGGGAAAGATCCTCGGCAAGATCCCCGGTTATTACCATTGCGCCTGCGGCGATGTCTTCCGCTCCCTCGACACTGCAAGCGAACTCGGGGCCGCCTTCCTGGAGTATTCGAGCAAGGGACAGCTTGTTCCCGACGAGATGACCGTGCGCCTCTGGCACGAATCGATCCGTAAAACGGCCGAATCCGGAAAGTTTAAACCGGCCCGCGATTACCTCATCCTGGACGGTATTCCACGCAACACCGCCCAGGCCCTGCTCATGGAGGAGCACATCGAGGTGCGCAGGGTTTTCCATCTTTCCTGCCCCGACCGTGACAAACTCGTGGCGCGTCTCAAGCAGCGCGCCCTCAGGGACAACCGCCTGG
>JBIIGI010000092.1:0-8305 GCA_044236545.1 Chthoniobacterales bacterium | reverse complement strand
GGATGCGGCGTGGTGATTCTCCAAGCGCGAGAGCAATTACTGCCGTCGCCTGGGGCCCGATGGTCACCGGGGCGATGAGCCCTAGACCCCAGAGCCCGAAGCGATGCCAGACCCTCCAGAAGAGCTTTGTGGGATCGGGCGTAGGGTTGATCTTCAGCTTCCGCGTGATCCAATTCCGCAGTGGCGCCCCAGCCATGAGGATCACCAATCCTCCGGCGGAATAGCCGAGCCAAGCGGCCACAGCCGCCAGCCAGACCGGTGCGTGGGCCGCCACCCCCGCGGGAATAGCGCTGATGAAATAGAGAAAGCCGAGCCCGAAGGCGGTGAACGCACCTGTCATCTCTGGGAGTGAATCAGGAACTCAGCCGTAACGGAAGCGGAGCTACGGCCGGGCCATCCAACTCAGGAAGGGGAACGGAAACTAGAGGCTGTTAGGCTGAGGGCTGAACCAAGCTCCTGAAACGAGGCCATGGGAAGGTCGAGTTGTAGTCATCTGCATGCGGCGGAGGAACCCAGCGGGCGAGCTTGCGGGAGCAAGCGAGTACAAACGGAGCGCGGTAGATCCCGCGCACGCGGGACCCAAAGAGCGTCACGGCTTCCGGGGAGGGAAGTGGCGTCAATGCTGTTAGGTGAGAGGGATCAGAAAGGGGATCGAGAGTAAACCCTGGCCCCGACGTACTCCTCTGAAATTATCGGGCGTCCCGGTCTGCTCTGATTGCTGCTGCGATTTTGGCGCGATCAATCTTGTTCTCACCACTCTCACCACGGCGGATGAGACGAGCACGTCCCTCCGCCTTGATCTCCCGCATCAGGGCATCATTCCCTTCTTGGAGATTTCCGGCTGTTGCGGATTGGACTCCCAGCATCACCGCTCGACTCAAATCGGATTCCTTGTCTCGGGCAACAGACAATCCCTTAACGGGACATTCACTCAGAATCTTGGCAAGCGTCTCCTTGGATTTCTTATGCAAATGAGTACCCATTGCCACCCGGGCCTTGCCCTGGGCATAATCCGTGACACGACGCAGGAGTTTTTCGGCGTCGAAGGGGACTTCCTTGATGTTTTTTTTCATGAGTGCGGGGGATTGCTTTGCCCGCCGAGCCTATCAAGCGGCCACGATCTTGAGCCCGTTGATCAACCCCTTGAAATCCTTGCCGTTGGTGGTCAGCAGGATGGTGGCCCCGGCATGGAACGCACCGACTGCGTGGAGATAATCGTGGATTTGTCCTCCCCGGACTCCTTTTTTATGAGCTGAAGATAAGGCTTCCAAGGTTTGCTCCGTCGAGAGGTTGACCATTTCCAAATCCTCCGCCAAGGAAGCGATCATCTCCGCGGCTTCGTTCGGTGAATAACGGATCCCCAGACGCCCGCCGGTCAGCGTGGAGAAAACCTCTGCGAACGAGTGAGGCCGCGTGAGGTTGCCGGGTCGCTCCAACTGAGTGCGCAGGGTCTCGTCGTGCAAGGCTTCCACCAGGGCCGAGCTATCCCAATAGGTTCGTGATGCGGTTTTCATCGATACCCGGTGGCCGGTGTCTAACCACGCTCATCGGGAGTCCCGATCCGCCCGGATGGCAGCGGCTATCTTGGCAGGATCGAGCCTGCGCTTTGCGCCCATCACCTTGCCGCGCCACTTGCGGGCTTTCACGAGGGGTGCCTCGGCAGGCTTGAGCAGTCTGAAGAGAACCGTCCCCGGTTCAGGAATCTCGCGTTCCAAGACATCACCGGGAGCAAAGTCCGAGGGAAAAATCCCCCTCAGCCGGGAATCAAGCTTGGTCACAGCATTGTCTGCCTTCATGGTGGGAAATTCCCACACGATGCCAAAGACCGCAAGTGGAAATCATCAGAGGAAATGATCGAGCGTCGAGGGCCAGAAGGTCGAAGGTCTGAACGAGGCACTAGCGGTTTAGGCTGATAGTCTGTTAGGTCAGAGGGGATCCGGGAATGCGGCTCGGCTAAAAAGCATCCAACCTAGATCGCCTCTCACGGACTGCTGGTCGGCATCAACCACTTCATGAGCGTCGCCCGGCCGAGCCGTTACCAACTACATCGGCAACGCCGTGGCCACCGTCGCGATCAGCCTCAGGGAAGGTGAACTCGACCGGTCAACCCTGAGGTAGAGACTGTAGGCCTACTGGAATTAGGCGTTTAGGTCAGAGGGGACCGGGAAAAGTCAGCATTCTACCGAGCGTCAATACTAGGGCTGACCCCTTTTCTAGGCTTGTAGGTCATATGGGGTCGGGTTTGGGCACTGAGGAATAAGATTTTGGAAAAAAGCCCCCTAAAGGGGGCTAAATAAACGTTCTTTACAAGCCCCATCAATTCCTAGAAAGAGATGCACCGTAAGACCATAGTTTTTAAAACAACAAAAAAATAACCCATGACAGATAGCGAATCACGTTACGAACAGCGAAGGCTCGACACCGCGATCGAAAGAACCACCAACGAAAAGCTGGACCCACCATTTTATCTTTTCTCCGGCTTATCTTTGGGGGAGGAAAGGAAACTAGAACATGCCTTAAGGGGCAGATACACGCACATTACACCTCGAGGCAGAAGGTTTCACCCTCTGGTGCTCGAATACTACAAACGCTGGGGCAATCGGTATTTAGAAGGTCTTTTAGCCGCCAATCCAAAACCCGAACAAAATGAAAACCAAAGCTAACCAAAAACCCATCCTCTCGTTGTCTAATCTCACGGAAAAGTCCGTCGTTGCGACCATCAAAACATTGCTTAAAACAGCCCCGGGCCTGAAGCAGAGTTTTAACTCAGTGATCACCCAATCACCCGAACTCAAAAAGACTCTGGAACCCGTTTTGCGTCACTTCCCCGAGCTTTTTGCTTAGTAAACATAAAAAACATCCTTATGGCCACACTTTGTGAATACGTTGATCGCGAAGGTTTTTATGTACGGCATACTTTTGCATCAAAAGGTCGTGTCTATCTAATCACCTACCAAGTAACAGATAAAGCCGCTTCGGTTTTTATCCAGAAGTCGATCGCTTGTGGTATGGAAATCCCTAAAGGACTTTTAAAGGAATTAATTAATTCAGGGGATTTGTATACGCAGAAAAGCGGTGTCAATGGAGAACCCCTTTCATGCGACGAAGAAAAGGAATCCAATCAAAATATATTCAAAGGTCTCTCTGAGGAAGCAAGATGGTGGATTACTGATATGCTTATATCGCATCCGCAAATAAGGGCTAAAATAGATAAGGAAGCCAACCAGATGGAGTTTGATGATATTCCAGAAAACTACATGCAGCAGTTGGTTAATGTAGCTCGAGTAGTGGATGGCACGGAATTTTTTACAAATTTAAGGATGTCTCAAGAGTCAATTTTCAAATCACAAATGATCACTGGGAAAAATAATAAATAACCTAATGAGATTCTGAATTATTGATACTAATATTGACCATGCTGCCGCCCTTAAAAAAGGTGATCTGCACATGGTGGGATTTGCAGAAGTCGGCATGTCATGTTTCCGTTCTTATTTAGAGTTCGTATTTGGATACAAACTGCAAGACGCAATTCACCTCTGCGAAAAGATAAACCTCGCTGACGAAACAGGGACCATTTACCCCCAAGGATATTTGACCGGCTTACCCGCCAGGTTTTTCCGGTCACCTCTAAACCTAGGCAATATCACCGCGTTTAGAACATGTCTGCGTGATGCATTTATCGCTAACAGAGACTATTGCATGTCCCAAGAAATGATTTTTCATTACGGGTGCGCTATTTTTAATAGGGACGAAATTATTGATGAGACTATACAAATGGCTAATCAAATTCATGATGATCGTTATTTAAAAATAGTTACTTTTGTAGAAGACACCCCAACAGCAAATACCCCGCTTCAGCGATCTTTATTTGAGAAGGCACCGGGATTTTAGATGCAGAGGCCGGCATCGCGAGGTAAGGCGTAGAGAAGGCGCGTGGGAACGCTGCTTTGCTTGCCTCGATAAAGCGATTACATTCGAGGCGGAGACCGAGAAGTCCGAGGATCAGCAGATCCGAGGATGCTTGATCGCGGACGATCGGCAGACAAACCTACGCAGAGTGAATACCGGGCCGTGGGAACGGCTGGGATAGCCTAACGCGAAGCGTTAGCCCTTTAGGGCGAAGTCGAGCGGGAGCGAGCGAGGCAAATCCCAAGCCAGCTACTTCTTCTTAGAGAAGTAGCAGCGCCGGGGACTCGAGCAGCTTGCGCAGCGCCGACATATATTCGGCGGCCACTGCTCCATCCACCACGCGATGATCGCCGCTGAGGGTGATGCTCATCCTGTGGCCGATCTCGATCTCGTCGCGGCTGTTGACCACGGGCTTCTTGACGATGGCTCCGACCGCTAGGATTGCGGCCTGGGGAGGATTGACGATGGCGCAGAACTGTTCGATACCGTAGGAGCCAAGGTTGGAGACGGTGATGGTGCCGCCGGCGTATTCGTCGGGCTTGAGCTTCTTGTCACGGGCGCGGGTCGCGAGATCCTTCACGGCGGCGCTGATCTGCTGGAGTGAGAGATTCTGGGCGTCGCGGATGACGGGGGTGACCAGGCCATCCTCGACGGCGATCGCGACGGAGAGGTTCACGCTGCCGTACTCGATGATGGCGTCGCCGGCGAAGGCGGCGTTGACCTTCGGCTTCTGCATCGCGGCGCGGGCCACGGCGGAGAGGGCGATGTCGTTGAAGGTGATCTTCCCTCCGCTCGCGGCGATGTACTCCTTGCGGAAGGCCATCATCGGGGCGGCGTCGATCTCGATGGTGAGATAGAAGTGCGGGATCTGGGTCTTACTGGCGAGCAGGCGCTCGGCGATGACACGGCGCATTCCGCTGAGCGGCACCTTGGTCTCGGGCATCCCGGCAATCGGGGTCGGAAGGATGGCCGCAACAGGGGATGATCCACCGGAGGCTGCAGGAGCAGATCCACCAGCGGGTGCGTTCTCGACATCAAAAGCGATAATGCGGCCGCCGGGGCCGGTTCCCTTGACGGCATCAAGACGGACGCCGCGGGCGTCGGCGATCTTGCGGGCGAGCGGGGTCGATTTGACGCGGATGCCGGCATTCACATTGCCAGCGGCTCCGCCACCGCCGGAGCGGAGTGCGGCCGCACGGGCGCGGGGAGTGAGCGGGCGGCCTGAGGAAACGGAGGGACGGGCCTGGGGAGTTGAAAGTTCTGCAGTTGAAGTTGAAGTAGCCGGGGCAGAAGCCTTTGGCTTGTCTCCGGCCTTCTCGCCATCGGCGAGCACAAGCGCGATGGCGGCGCCGACCAAGACCTTGCCACCTTCGGGGACATAGATGTCGGCGAGCGTTCCCTCCTCAAAGGACTCCATCTCCATGGTCGCCTTGTCGGTCTCGACCTCGGCGAGGATGTCGCCGACTTCGACCTTGTCCCCCTTCTTCTTGTGCCAGCGCAGGAGGGTTCCCTCCGTCATGGTGTCGCTCAATTTGGGCATCGTGATCTCTGGCATGGTCGTGGGAGTTGAAGGAAAAGGCTGTTAGCGGTTTAGACTGTAGGCTGTTAGGAAAGAAGTGCGTGGAGGCCTTCTGTATTCATGCGGGATCAGAATGAAGAGAGGACCTTGGCCACGACGGCCTGGGCGTCGGGAAGCTGGAGCTTCTCGAGCGGCATGCTGTAGATGGCGGGTGCGTCGAGTGCCGTGACTCGTAGGACGGGGGCGTCGAGATCGTCGAAAGCATGCTCTGCAAGGAGGGCCGCGATCTGGGAACTGACTCCGCAGAAGGGCTTGTTCTCATCCACGAGGACGGCGCGATGAGTCTTGGCGACGGAGTTGAGGATGGTCTCCTCGTCGAGCGGACGGATGGAGCGGAGATCGACGACCTCGGCTTCGATGCCATGCTCGGTGGCCAGGATCTCGGCCGCCGCGAGGCAGGTGAGCACCGCGCGACCGTGGGCGATCAGGGAGACATCGAGGCCTTCGCGCTTCACGTCGGCGACGCCGAGCGGGATCGTGTAGGAGCCGTCGGGGACTTCACCGAGGTCTCCGTAGAGGAGGGTATTCTCCATGAAGCAGACGGTGTCGTTGTCGCGGATGGAGGAAATCATGAGCCCCTTGGCATCGTAAGGAGTGGCGGGGCAGACGACCTTGAGCCCGGGGGTGTTGGCCAGGAAGTTCTCCGGGGTGTGGGAGTGGGTCGCGCCGACGTTGGTGCCGCCGTTGGCGGGGCCGCGGATGACCATCGGGACATTGATGAGTCCGCCCGACATGTAGCGGATGCAGCCGGCGTTGTTAATGATCTGGTCGAGGCCGACGTAGGCGAAGCTCCAGAACATGAGCTCGACCACGGGGCGAAGTCCCATCATGGCGGCGCCCACGCCCATGCCGAGGAAGGCGGCCTCGCTGATCGGGGTGTCGATGACGCGCTTCGAGCCGAAGCGCTTCCAGAGTCCCTCGGTGACCTTGTAGGCGCCGTTGTACTGGGCGACTTCCTCTCCCATGAGGAAGACATTCTCGTCGCGGGTGAGTTCCTCGGCGAAGGCGTCGTTGAGTGCCTGGCGGTAGGTGATGACGGGCATTGGGAGAAGGTGTTTAGCGATTTAGGCTGAAGACTGTTAGGTCAGAGAATGGGGAAGGCTGGAGGAGCAGAACCGTGATCACTCGCTGAAGAAGTGGCGGCCGGTCTGGCCTGCTTCGGTCTTGTGATCCACCTCGTGGTAGATGTCCTCGAAGATGCTCTCCTCGCTCGGCCAGGGGCTGGCGATGGCGAACTCGGCGGCGGCGGCCGCCTCGGCCTTCGCCTCGGAGTCGATCTTCTCGATGACGGCCTGGGTGATCACCTTCTCCTTGAGGAGCTGCTTCTCCCAGAGGGTGATCGGGTCGAACTCGGTCTTGTAGCTCTCGATCTCCTCGGGGGAGCGGTATTTCTTGGCGTTCGCGTCGGCAACGGAGTGGCCGTAGTAGCGGTAGGTGGCCACCTCGAGGACGTGGGGGCGGCTCTTGGAGCGGGCCTTCTCCATGACGGCGCCGAGGTTGGCACGCAGCTCGTAGAGGTCGAATCCGCCGCAGAGGGACCAATCGACATCGAAGCCCTCGGCGCGGGAGGCGAGCGAGTGGCGGATCGCGGAGGAACGCTCGAGGCTGGTGCCCATGGAGTAGCCATTGTTCTCGATGACGAAGACGACGGGCAGATCGAAGAGGGCGGCCATGTTGAGGCACTCGCTGAAGACGCCCTGGTTCACGGCACCGTCACCGAGGAAGGCGACCGCGCAGCCCTTGATACCCTTGTACTTCAGGGCAAAGGCGAGTCCCATGCCGAGCGGGGCCTGGCCGCCGACGATGCCGTGGCCGCCCCAGTAGTGCTTGTCGGGCGCGAAGAAGTGCATCGATCCACCCTTGCCCTTGGAGCAACCGGTTCCTTTGCCGAAGAGTTCGGCCATGCAGGGGTTCATCTCCATGCCGACGGCGAGGCCGTGGCCATGGTCTCGGTAGGCGGTGATGATCTCGTCCTTGCCGTTCATCAGCGAAGCCGTGCCGACGGCGACCGACTCCTGGCCGATGTAGAGATGGAGGAAGCCCCCCATGAGTCCCTGATTATAATACTTTAGGGCCTGCTGCTCGAAGCGGCGGATGCGGAGCATCTCGCGGAGGAAGCCGATCTTCTGGGCCGGCTTCAGGGAGGAGTTGATGGGGTCCTTGGAGAAATCCCTCTTTGATACAGTGAACCCATGAGGGATGGGGGATGGGAAGTGCTTTGCAGAGGCCTTGGGCTTGGCTTGGACGGCCTTCTTGGCGGGAGCCTGTTTCGCGACTTTCCCTGCTTTAGAAGGGGCTTTTTTCGCCACCTTAGGAGCCGCTTTCGCGGCTTTGGGAGGCTTCTTGGCGACGAGCTTGGTCCTGGAAGGCCCGGCCGCATTCTTGGCGAGGGTCTTCTGGGGCTTTTTGGATTTGGAAGGTTGGGAAAGCGTGCGTGCCATGGGCCTCTCCCTTCAGGTGGCTGCCCTCAGGGAAGCGCAAACTATCCCGAAATCGGCCCCATGCGGCAAGACAGAAGAGGCGCCATCAGACTGAAGGCCGAAGACTGAAGGCTGTTAGGAAATCCGAGGGAAAGAAGGACGGCCCAACTTTTGACTCCTTCAGCCTTAAGTCTCAACCGCTTCGGCCTCCGGAACCAAGGTTCCGGCTACTTCTTCCCGGCAGCGTCCGCCTCAAGGGCGGCCTTCACAGCCTCCTCGATCTCGGCGTAGAGGGCCGCGTCACTCTTGAGCAACTCTTTCGCGGCGTCACGACCCTGGGCGATATTGTTCCCCTTGTAGCTCATCCAGGAGCCGCGCTTCTCGAGAACGTTCTTCT
>JBIIGI010000091.1:0-8368 GCA_044236545.1 Chthoniobacterales bacterium | reverse complement strand
AGTCTCCGCACCGGGGTGTTCCGTCCGGATCGCGATTTCGATCATGTCAGGGAATTGCTGGAACGCTGGACTCATGGGAACGGATTGCTCTGGGGCATGTCCGTCGGAAACTACGGGCACACGGGGGCATGGACGGAATCACTCGGCATCACCGGGGCGCTCCAGGATCTGCTGATGCAGAGTTGGGATGGGGTCATCCGGATCTTCCCGGGCCTTCCCTCCGGAATGGACGCCTCGTTCACCGATCTGCGGGCGGTGGGGGCATTTTTGGTCTCTGCATCGCGGAGCGGGGGCGTGGTGGGTGAAGTTTCCATCACGAGCCTCCGCGGCGGAACGTGCGTGTTGGAAAACCCCTGGCCCGGGAAAAAGATAGCAGTCTCCTGCGCGGCGGCTCCCGACCTCACGTTGACCGCGGATTCCCGGGGACTCGTGAGCTTTTCATCGGAACACAACCTTACCTACACACTGACCCTTTCACTCCAATGACCATGTCGCTTCCCCGTCTTGAAAAAAAGTGGACGATCCACCTGATCCACCACACGCACACCGACATCGGGTACACGGATCATCAGGGCAAGATCGAGCGCTTCCAGATCGATTACCTGAAGCAGGCGATCTCGATTTTTGAAAAAGCCGAAAGTGGTGAGCGGGCGGACTGGAAGGGATTCCGCTGGACGGCAGAAACATTCTGGGCCGTGGAGCGTTTTCTGGAGGCGACGGATGCCGGTTGGCACGGGCGGCTGGCCAATGCGATCCGCGGCGGCGGCATTGAGCTGACGGCGACCTACCTGCACTGGAACGAACTCATCAGTCAGGGCCTCTCTCAAGCCTTCGTTGCGCGGGCGACCGACTATGGGAAAAAAATCGGGGTGCCGGTGCGTTGCGCCCTGTCGGCCGATATCAACGGCTACGGCTGGGGATACGCCGACAGCCTGCTGAACAACGGCGTGGAGAACTTCATGGTCTCCGTTCATTCGCATCACGGAATGCCTCCGCTGGGCAAGCGTCAGGTTCCCTTCAAATGGAAAGCCCCATCGGGCGGGGAACTGCTGGTCTGGAGTGGCGATCATTACATGATGGGGAACTTTCTGGGTCTGGTGCCTCGGGCGGCTTACGACATGTGCTTCAGGGATGAGTTCACTGTGTTTCCCTTGATCGAGGAGAACATGCCGGTGGCCACCGCCAGGCTGGGACGTTACCTCGCCCAGATGGAGGCGGATGCTTATCCCTATGATTTCCTGCCGATCGGATTCTCGGGAATCATGGTGGACAACGCGCCGCCCAATCCCGAAATGTGCGCGTTCATCCGGGAATGGAACGCCCGTTTTGGAGAGCAGGTCCGGATTGAGTTCTCCACACCTTCGCGCTTTTTTGAGCAACTCAGGTCCACGAGCGGGGAGATACCCGTTCATGCAGGGGACTGGCCCGACTGGTGGTCGGACGGTCTGGGTTCGGTTCCGACGGAGACCAGGCTTTACCGCAGGGGCGAACGCGATCTTCGTGAACTGGAGGGGGCATTGGAACGGTATCCCGTCACTCTTCGTCCCGGCACACTGGAATCCATCCGGCAACCGCTCGCGCTCTATGCGGAGCACACCTTCAGCCACAACGACTCGCTGATCTACCCCTGGAAAACGGAAGTGCAGGCGGTGAGCGCCAACAAACGCGCTTTGGCTCAAGCGGCCTATGCCCGGGCGGCGGAAGCCTGGGATCAGATCTTCGTCCAGAAAGGCCACGGCGTGCATGAGAACCGGTTCCCGATGCGATTCAAGGTCATCAATCCGACGGACCAGCCGCTCACCCGTCTGGTGGAGTTTTATTTCGATTACTTCCAGGTCGGCCAGATCGACAAGGGAGCCAGGGTTGTCGATGAATCGACCGGACAGGTGGTGGCCGCGCAGATGACGACGACACGGCGCGGCGTGACCTGGTGGGTCGAGGCATCGGTGGAACCGGGTGAGGAAAAAACCTACTGCGTCCACGCGGAACCGAAGGCTCTCCGGTACATCGAACGCAATCCGGTCGATGTCGCCAAACCGGATGTCCGCGGGTCGGAACCCGCCTCACCGTTCCAATTGCGGGAGGGGGAGTTTGTCTCTCCGCACGCCGTTTTACGCTGGAGCCTTCCAGGTGGCATCACCGAACTCATTGACCGGAAGACGAACGTCAACCTTCTGGCTTGCTCCGGAGAGCACACGCTCTTCGCTCCTGTCTACATCAAAGGCCTCGTGGAGGATCCATCCGACGAGATGCAGGTGTTCCGTCAGCGCAACGCAATGGGGCGGAATCGCAACCCGGTGCGTTCGGAGCGGGATGCGGGCCAGCTCGAATCGGTGAGGCTCCTCGGGGAGGGCGATCTCTTTGCCGATCTGGAATTTTCGTTCAGGGTCGCAGGTTGTGAGTTCTACAAGGTCATCCTGCGCTTCCCTGCCAACGACGCCCGCATCGAGGCCGGAGTCCGTCTTCACAAAAAATCGGTCTGGGAGGTGGAAAACCTCTACGTCGGCCTGCCCTTCGCCAGGGAGGGATCCACGCTCTGGCTGGAAAAATCGGGAGCGTGGATGCGTCCCTACGTGGATCAGATCCCCGATACGCTGACGGATTACTACTGCCTGCAGGACGGATTCGTCGTCACGGGACCGGATCTCGGCATGGCGGTGGCATGCATAGACGCCCCCCTGCTTCAACTCGGCCCGCTCGGGCACGGCATCCGGAAACTCGCAGGCCATCCCGACCTCAAGAACGATGTCCCCAGGCTTTACAGCTGGGTCATGAACAACATCTGGGAGGTCAACTTCGACCCGAACCTGGGGGGCTTCCACGAGTTCAATTTCGGCATCTCATGGGGACGGGAGCTGAAGGACACTGCCCGGGCAAAAGCCGCTTGCCGCCTGCTCCAGGGCGGCTTGAAGACATTTCAGGTGAACGCCGGGCTACTTACCCCGTGACCCCGCCCGCGGGAACAAGGGTGAATAGCTTTCATCTTTGTGATTGAGTTGGATTCCACTGCGTGAATCATTTTGTCTGGGAAGGACACCTGCATGGCTCGTGATGACCCCGCAGGACAAGCCCGACCTCTGATCTCCCATGCCCCGCGTTACCCGCCAGATGATCGTCACCGCCCTGATCAGGGCCCTGGCACGTCCCCCAGCCCAGGCCGGGATGCGCCTTCGATCGGAGCGTGAGCTGGCGGCGCTCTTCAGGGTCAGCCGTCCGACCCTGCGTCTGGCCCTGTCCGAACTCGAGAAGCAGGGTATTCTCGCCCAGCAGCAGGGGAGCGGAACCTACGTGCGCTGTCTGCCCCAGGCCAACGGCCATCCGCTCCGCAGCACGACCCTGCCCCCATTGGAAGCCGACCAAATCTTCGCCCCTGAGGAGATGCAGAAAAGAAGCGACGCCGTTGACCGGCGCACCCGCCTGAACCTCCAGCTCTGGACCCACCTTCATCGCTTCACCCCCAGCCTGCGCTTGCAGTTGGAGTGTTTTGCGGAGGCCGCCACAGCCAGCGGCCACGACCTGGCGGTGATGGGTGCCAGCGTCGACGAGCGTGTCTTTCTCCCCCGGGAGAAAATCGCGGAGATGCTCCGGGACGACCCCTGCGACGGGTATCTTCTCGACGCTCTCATCGCAGATCATGCATTGGCCGAGTTCGAGGCTACCGGCAAGCCGTTCCTAGTCTTTTCCGGCACTCCACCGGTGCGCCACGAACCGGCTGTGCTCACCGACTCCAACGAGGCGATCGAACGCTCCATCCCCCTTCTGTCCGGGGAAGGTTATTGTCGCATCGCCCTCCTCTCGTATGCGGCCACGGAGTTGGACGTCCATCAATTCATCTACGAGCGCGCCATGCGCCGCGCGGGACTGGGATACCGTTGTCACCTGACGGCAGATGTGGTGACCCCGGAAGAGAGCCGGCGCATGTTGCTCCTGCAACTGCGGGGCGTGGAACCGCCCGATGCCATCTACGTCTCCGACGATAACCTGCTTCCCGGGGTCGCGCTCGCTCTCAAGGATGCCGGCCTCACCCCAGGCCGTGACTTCGGCGTGATCACCATGGCGGTCAACGGACTGCCAACCCCGTCGGGCCATGCCTGGAGCCAGATGGAGTTCCGGCCTCGCTGGTATGCCCGATGCGCTCTGGATAACCTGCTGGGCTTCATGCAGTCCAGCGACCACGAGCCTTACTGCGAAGCTCTCTATTATCACTGGGTTCCCGGGGAGACCCACCGCCGCAGACCGGTCAAACCATCCGTGCGCCGCTGAGGGCCCTTTCAGAAGAACGGGGAGTTAAAAAATGTGGTTCTTCGCTATTTTGAGTGGGTGCCCTTTGACCCCAGAGGGATCCGAGGGGAAAGTTAAATAATCTGGAACTCAGCCGTAACGGATGCGTAGCAACGGCCGGGCCTGCCAACTCAGGAAGAGAGTAGATGGAAAATTCACGAAATGCAGAGGAGATCGGGGCGGAGGAGTCATGGGCCCGGTCTGGCTGGATCTGTAATGCCATTCCCTGATCTCCCTTGGGTCCCACTCTTTTTCAGATCCTTGGATGGGCCTCGGCTGATTGCCTCGCTCGCTCCCGCTCAACTCGCCCTGAAGGGCTGTGCTACCGCGCAGGCTAAGCCGTGCCTCCCGCCACTCGGCGGTCCTCGGTGGTACAAATCCTACTTCCCTCCGTTTCTTTTCATGAGTTCATGAGTTCCAGATTTTCCCCTGTCTTCCTTCTTTACCCACTGAAAACAGCGAAGAACCAAAAATGTTCCCCAACCCGAACTCCGAAGCTGAGCCGGAGTAATTTGACACAATCTCCTGAATGCAAGGAAGTCGTGGCGATCCTCCCGATGAAAAAAAATTTGAGGGAGCAGAAAAACTATTGACCACATCCCGCCAATGGTCCATCAATTTCTTTGAAAAGAGACTAAAACCACTTGGATCACTTGCTTTAAATACCAATACCATGTATTGGTAAACAAGATACGGGTTTCAAGTGCTAAAGTCTCTAATCCAACCCACCACCCAAAACACACCCACCCAATGAACACACACACCGTCACCACACCACGTAAACTGACAGCCCTGCTGAGCTTGGCGTTCGTCAGTTTGCTCACGGCTAACCACATCAACGCGGCAACGCTTACCTACGAGAACAACTGGAGCTACGCAGTGCCCTCGCGCGGCGTCAGCTTGTCAGGATTAGACTACTACGCATCGACGACCGATCTCGCCAATGCCGGCCAGTCCACCCTTCTAAACACGGTGTGGTCGGGAGGATCGAGCGGAGAATACGGCAGTTCCCCTGCACAACTGAACAACGGCTTATATGCCCCCTCCGATCTTGCCTCTGGCGTGCCCACTGGCTACGTCAACGCTGGAACAACAGATTCCACGTTGCTTGCCACACCGGAGAGCACCTACACGATCAACTTCAACGGCGGCATGGACATCACCTCCATCGATATTTATGCGGCAATGACGGGAACGGAACGAGCCAAGCAGAACTGGAATCTGGAATACAGGCTTGCCGGTGGTTCCTACACGGACCTGGGTGTGGTCGTTGCTCAAAACCTCAACAGCAACCGTCAGGGAGCGTGGTATAACAAAATCACCCTGACTCCGGGCCACGGCGAACTCCTCAATGTGGACAGCCTGCGATTCACGTTCCTAGAACCCGTGTACAATGCGGCAACCGATGGTGCCAACTCAACGATGCTTAGCACCGGTTATCGTGAAATCGATGTGTTCGGGACGGCTGCGATCCCCGAGCCCTCGACCTACGCGATGCTGCTCGGCGGCCTGGCCACACTGTTCCTGATTCGACGCCGTGTGCAGGCCTGAGGTCCAGCAGTCTCTCAGCGACACGCATTAAAACCGAACAAACAAGACTTAAACGAACAAGTGCCCCCTGCTTCCCTCGGTGGGTTGCATGGGGCACTTTTATCTTCAGAGACCCCGCCGGGGATCATGCGGGATAAATCTTATTGTACGAACCAACTCAGAAATCGCCTGCCCCAACCGACCGACCATCCCAATGATTCCAGCACTGTTTTCGCATTCCCATTCCGCAAACGCGGCACCAATGAACAGGATCACTCGCAAACGATGGGGTACGGGATGCCTGGCCATCTGCCCGGTGTTCGTCGCGCTTCAAGCCGCCATGGCATGGCAGGCTCCTCTTGCTGTGCCTCTGGATGGAAAGTGGGATCTTGTTGCAGTGACCGGCAAAACACAGGGAAGCAGCTTTGTGGCCAAAGGGGCACCCATCCCGTCCCTGGAGGTCTCCTACGTCTTTGCCAATGTCGATCCGAACAGCAGCGAGAATCCGGATGAAAAGGGTGCCGACCGTTTCAAGGTGGCCCTCAAGGGAGAATGGGATCTTTCAGGATTCTCATGGGCCGAGTTGACGGTAACCGGGGACGGCAGCCATTTTGTCACGGCGCTGGGTCTGACGGATGCCGCCGGAAAATCGGCAATCTACCAGAGGATCCCGCTCGCCGACCGGGGAAAGAGAACCTACGGGTTCACGCTGGGCGGCCCGGGGTACCTCGAAGAGGGGTTTGACGCCTCGAAAGTCAGGGAAGTCGCCATCTTCGCCATCGAGGGAGGGGAGAACCGCTATGTGGTCAACAAGGGGAGCTTCCGGATCGGTGGGATTGTTTTCTCTAACAAGGACCGCGAGGATCAGATCGCAGCCAACCTCACCTATGCCGCCGAGGTCGGCAAGCGAACCCCGGGACTTGACGTTGAACTTGAAGCCGCCGGCAAATCCCTCGCGGCGCGCACGGGTTCGCTCACGGACCTCGAGGTGCAGTCGGCCCTGCTCAAGCGCAAGGCGCTGTTTCCCGATGCCGCAGGCTCACTCCCGTTCGTTGTCTGCTCCCTGAGTCCGATGGAAAAGGTGCGCCCGTCGTTTTTCAATTTCCTCGGACGCCCCGCAGGGGCGGTTGCGTTGGATGCGGCCGCCAACGAATATGAGAGCGCGCAGTTGATCATCGTCCCGCAGGCCTCCGGTGCGAAGGGCATTGCCGCCTCGGTTGTGGATGATCTGGTTGGCCCGGATGGAAACCGGATCGACAGGAAGAATATCGAGGTCAGGCGGGCGGGATTCGTGAAGACCACGCCGACCTGCTACGCCTTTGTCGATTATGTGGGCGAGGTGGAGGACCCGCTCATGCCCAATGGCCTCATCGAGATCCCAGGGGATCGTGTCCAGCCGGTCTGGTTCACCGTTCATATCCCGGATGGCACGAAGCCGGGACTCTATCAGACCCGTGTCCGCTTCAGCGGGGTTGGGCACCTGAGGGATATCCCGATGAGCGTGAAGGTCCGCGGTTTTTCCCTTCCGAGAACCAGCGCGGTCTCGCGTCAGGTCTATTACTGGCTGCCGGCCATCGCCAATTGGTATGGGTTTCGCAACGGGAAGGGTTCGTGCGACTACCACAAGGATGGCTTCGACGTGCCGGTGGACATTATCAAGGAGCAACTCGCCTTCCTGCTCAAATACCGGCTGGATGTGGTCAATGTGACGTGGCCGTTCAATGCCGAGGACGGCACGCCCAACTGGCCGCTCAAGGTGCGCCCCGACGGATCTCTCGACTTCTCCCTGCACGACGAGTTACTCGAATTTTGCCGGGAGCGGGGGATGCGGCACTTCAGCGTGGGGGATTTCGGCAGGTCCACAACGAGGATTTTCGATCCGACCTACCGAAAAAACGTCGAGCGCGTCATGAAGCCCTATCTGGTCCACCTTTCCGAAAAAGGCTGGATCCGCGACGGTTACTTCAAGGTGTATGACGAGCCCGACAACAAGGCGGGCTACGATGCGTTGGTCGAGGAATGTACTTTTATCCGCTCGCTCTCACCCGAGGTGAAGACGCTGGCGGCGATCGCCCAACCCGAGGGCCGCACGAAGGGCCTGGTCGATGTGTTCCTCTTCCGCCCCAACAATTGGTCGGACGATGCCGCCGCCGCCATCCGCAAGGGGGGGGATGTCGCCTCGTGGTACTGGTGTGCCACCCCGTTCTCCAAGCCGTTCCCGAACTACTTCGTGAACTACCCGGGCACGGATCCGCGGGTGATCGAATGGATGCATTTCAAATACAAATGCCCCGTCTTCCTCTACTGGGCGGTCAACAACTGGGACCATAACTTCAAAGCCCCGGGTGAAGCCAGATGGCCCGAGGTTCCGTGGAATCCCAACACCTATGCCACCTTCAACGGTGACGGGCAGCTTGTTTACCCCTGGCCGGACGGAACACTGGCTGGCTCCGTCCGCCTGGAGAACCTGCGCGACGGGGCGGAGGACCTGGAATGCTTCACCCTGTTAAGGGACGCCGCCATGGAACTTGAGCGCAGCGGAAAGCGGCCGGAACTT
>JBIIGI010000027.1:0-27766 GCA_044236545.1 Chthoniobacterales bacterium | reverse complement strand
GGCGGCAGCCCCCCCTAGGGTCACTGCGTTCGGCTCGCTACGCTTCGCCTCTCTCCGTCACCCCAGAGGGGGCTCCTTCAAGGACGTCGCGCTCTTCCAATTTACAGAAACATTTTTACACTCCCTCTCCCTTCTTGCATCGCTCCAAAAGGGGCTCTTTTTCAAGTATTGCCTGACAGATTGACGAACGCCAAAGTCACCACCCATGAAGAGTTACCCCACCCCGCGTTTTGCATTCCTGATGGTCTTGTCCGTGGCTCTCGCAGGATGCGCCACCGAGGCCACGATCAAGGAACGGGTTCCCTCCTTCAAGCCGCTCACCTCGACTGCGGCACCGGGCAAGCCATCGCCGGCCTCCAAGGCGGAGGAGATGATTCGCCATGCCCTGAGCCATGTCCGGGTGAATCCCCTCGCGGCCCTCGGTGAGAACATGCAGGCGGCGCAGGGGGCGCTTGCCGCCCTCAAGGCAAACCCCAACGACGCGGTCGCCCTGCACGATTACAACTTTGCGGTGGCGCGCATGGTGGGAATCATCAGCCACTCGAAACTCGACCCTTGGACAAAGCCGCTCGCCGTGCCGACGGCCAACGGTACCCTCCTTCTCACGCACAAGCGCGATCCCCGTCCGATGTGGAATCCCGCGCTCTACAAGTTCACGCCGGCCGATCAATTCACCATCGGCGGGGACTATGTGAAGGAGCGCGTGACCCGGCCCGGCATCGGGGCGCCTGTCGTCGCGGTGGGCAGGGAGCCCAACAAGGAGTGGCGGACGAATTATCTCACCAAGCGGATCTACTACGGCGTGACGGCGGTGGCGCGCTTTCAGGGGAACCGCTGCGTGCTTGCCTTCGAGGATCCGCTGGAGAAGGAGACCGTTTCCATCGATGGCCGCACCATGGATCTCGCCGCCGACTTCACCGTCCCCCTGGCCGTCATGCTAGCAAGCGCCGGGCCCCAGGCGCCAAAGCTGGAGCGCATGCTCTTCCCCGAGAAATATGCGGAGACGGCGCAGCTCGCCCGTCTGGATGCCTACAATCCGAACAAGGCGGTGGTGCTTGTCATCCACGGGCTGATGGACTCGCCCTCCACCTGGGCCCCGATGATCATCAAGCTCCGCAGCGATCCCGAGATCCGGCGCAATTACCAGTTCTGGTTCTACAGCTACCCCTCGGGATATCCCTATCCCCACTCGGCCGCCATTCTCAGGGAGAAGCTGGATGATGCGGAGCGCCGGTATCCCACCCACCGGCCGATGGTCGTGATCGGCCACAGCATGGGAGGATGCATCAGCCGCCTCCTGATGACCGACACGGGCGATAACCTCTGGAAGCTGCTGTTCAACAAGACCCCCGCGGAGACCAAGTTCCCCGCATCCTCGAAGAAGATCTACACGGACGCCCTGATCTTCAAACATCGCCCCGAAATCGGCAGGGCGATCTTCATCGCGGCGCCGCTGAAGGGAAGCGAGATCGCGACGATCTCCATCGGAAGGATCGGATCAATGCTGATCCAAACGCCCAGGAAGCTCCTACTTGCGGGAAACGACGCCCTCAAGATCACCACGTTCCAGGCCAATGACCTCAAACTCAAGCGAGCTCCGAACAGCATCGACACCCTCTCACCGAAGAACCGCTTCGTCCGGATGATCAACCAGATCCCGATCGTGCCGGGCATTCCGCATCACACGATCCAGGGAGACCGGGGCAAGGGCGATACTCCCAACTCATCGGACGGCGTCGTCCCCTACTGGAGCTCCCACATGGAGGGGGCGCAGTCGGAGTGCATCGTCCCGAGCGATCATAGCGCCCATCAGAATCCCAAGGCCTTTGACGAGGTTGCCCGGATTCTCAAGCTGAACGCTGAGGCTCCTCCATCGGGATCTAAAAATCAGCGATAGATCGCGCAGAGCGGCAGAGCCGCGGAGAGAATCATCAGAGAGATTGAATATGGAACTCAGGAACTCAGAAAAAAGCCGCTGAAGATAACTCATCAATGTGAAACCGCGAGGAGATGCCAACTTTGCCAATATGAGCTGGGTTGCGGATTTGCCGATACAAAACCACTTGCAGAGCCTTTATGGATTAACCTTCTCAGCCTTCCTTTAACTCTCCTTTCCTCTCTTCCTGAGTTCCATATTGATCATTGCAGTCCATTATTCGTCGACCGATTAAAAAGATGATGCTCCAAGTTGCGAGGAGCCGGAGCCGGGAGCCCGGGAGCGTCACGAAGAATCCCCCACCGGGATTCCGCCGCGCGGGAAAAAATAGTTGACATGGATATTGTATGACAGCAAAGGTTGACTTGCTGGCATCGGTATTCCCCTAACCATGATAGCACTTCTTTTTTCACGCGCTCCCGCTTGTGCTTGCAGCGGGACAGGGGTGGCCTTTTTTCCCGATGCGTTCCCCTTGCTTCCGTCCGGAAGCCCTGCGCCACGAACATCGGCGCACTTTTTCTCCGCCGCACCGGCATCCCGATCACCGCAGTAAACCCGCAACCCAAGAAAAAACCCCAGAAGAAAAAAAACCAACCCCCATGAACATGAACCTGAAATCCCTAGTCACCAAGATCTCGATACCGGCCATGATGGTCCTGCTTGTGCCGAGTCAAGTCCACGCCTCATCCGGTGTCGTCCTCAAATCAAACGACTTTGTCGGAATGTCGTTCTGGCTGATCTCAATGGCACTGATCGCCGCGACAGCCTTCTTCTTCCTGGAGACTCAGCGAGTTGCCGGGAAGTGGAAAACATCCCTGACGGTCTCCGGTTTGGTGACCCTGGTCGCCGCCGTCCACTACTTCTACATGCGCGAGGTCTGGGTCAC
Source organism: Chthoniobacterales bacterium (assembly GCA_044236545.1). Taxonomy (GTDB): domain Bacteria; phylum Verrucomicrobiota; class Verrucomicrobiia; order Chthoniobacterales; family UBA6821; genus UBA6821. The sequence goes on along the minus strand of JBIIGI010000027.1, from coordinate 24,944 downwards.
AACCGGCGAGACCCCCACGGTCTACCGATACATTGATTGGCTCATCACCGTGCCGCTCCTGATGGTCGAGTTTTACCTGATCCTCTCTGCCATTACCAAAGTGCCCGCGGGGGTCTTCTGGCGCCTCATCATCGGCACCCTGGTCATGTTGATCGGTGGATACCTCGGCGAGGCCCACTACATGGGTGTCATGCCGGCATTCATCATCGGAATGCTCGGCTGGGCCTTCATCCTCTTTGAAATCTTCCTCGGTGAGGCGAGCCGCATCAATGCAAGTGAGGCGCCTCCATCGGTCCAGTCCGCTTTCAGGCTGATGCGCCTGATCGTCACCTTCGGTTGGGCCATCTATCCCATCGGCTACTACGTCGGATACCTCACCGGCAACAATCCCGAGGAGAGCATGAAGGGGCTGAACATCGCCTACAACCTAGCCGATGTCCTCAATAAGATCGCCTTCGGCGTCATCATCTGGACGGCAGCCGTCAGCGAGACGGAATCACACAAGCATTAGTACCCGGTCGGGCCCGGCTTCGTGTGCCTCAACAAAGGCACACGGAGCAACCCGAACCTCAATTAAACCCTCTAGAACACCCTCTCCGGACTATCCCATGCTTCCCTCAGTTACCCCATGCGCTTCGGGCGTCGGGCACGCCGGGGATCTTATCGATCTCGTGGAAAGCCGGATGATGGACCTCATCCATCCCGAACGCGAGCGGGAGCAGGAGAGTCTCTCGGACGCCGCGGGAGCGGCGGCCTATCACCTCGCCTCCGGGGGTCAGCGTGTCCGCGCGCGGCTCGCCCTCTATTCCGGAAAGTCACTCGGTCTCACGGACTCCGACGCCGTCACCATCGCCTCGTGCGTGGAACTGCTGCACAACGCCTCCCTGATTCACGACGATCTTCAGGACCGCGAGCAGTGCAGGCGCGGCGTGAAAACCGTCTGCGCCGCCTACGGCGATCACATCGCCATCTGCGCGGGAGACCTGCTTGTCTCCGCCTCCTACGCCGCCCTCGCGCATTTCAGCAACGCAGCCATGCTGCCCGATCTTTTGCTCCTGGTTCATGAACGCACTTCGGTCGTGATCGCCGGGCAATGCGCCGAACTGAACCCGACCGGGGATGCCCTTCTGGACATGGATGTTTACGGGAGTATCGCAGCGGGAAAATCAGGCTCCCTCCTGAGCCTGCCGATCGAGATGGCGCTTCTCGTTTCCGGAAAACGCGAATGGATCGCGGAGGCCCGATGCGCTGCGGAAGACTTCGCCATCGGTTACCAGATCGCTGATGACATGGAAGACGTCGACCAGGATGAGCGCTCCCGTGCGGTCAATGCCGTGCTGGCACTCAAGGCCTCCGGACAGGGTGACTTCCGGGGCGCCCTCGCCACGGCCCGCGAGCGCGGGCTCCGTCACCTTGATCAGGCAATCTCACGCAGCGGGGGCCTCCCCGGCGGTTCGGGGTCCCTTCTCATGGAACTCGCCCAAGGGCTCCGTGACCGTCTCTGATCCTCACACGGCCCGGAATCACGCCCTTGTACTGGGCGCGGGATATGGTGGCATCGCCTCCGCGCTGCGCCTCCGCGCGAAGGGCTACCGCGTCACCCTGGTGGAACGCGGCGCGGAAATCGGGGGGAGGGCCCAGGTGTTCGAGCGCGGCGGTTTCAGGCACGATGCCGGCCCGACTGTCATCACGGCATCGTTTCTCTTTGAGGAACTCTTCACGCTGTTCGGTGAACGGTTCTCGGATCACGTCCATCTCGTGCCGCTGAAACCGTGGTACCGGTTCCGCTTTCACGACGGGACAACCTTTGACTACGGCGGCACCCTGGAGGAAACCCTCGCCGAAATCGGCCGGATCGAGCCCCGGGACAAGGAGGGTTACCTTGCGCTGCTCGCCCACTCGAAGCGCATTTACGACATCGGCTTCACCAGACTCTCTGCCACGCCGTTCCATCGGTTCTCCACCATGCTGCGGCTGGTTCCCGAACTACTGAGGCTCCGCAACCACGAGACGGTCTGGCAAATGGTCTGCCGGCACCTCTCCAGCCCCAAGTTGCGCCAGGCATTCTCGATCCAGCCCCTGCTGGTGGGGGGAAACCCCTTTGACACCACCAGCATCTACTCCCTGATCCATTACCTGGAGCGCGCCCATGGTGTGCATTTCGCGATGGGCGGAACGGGCGCGATCACGCGCGCGCTTGCGGCTCTGATGGATCGGCACGGGGTCACGACACGCACGTCCACAACGGTGGAGCGGATCATCGTGGAGGAAGGCGAAGCCAAGGGGGTTCTCCTGGCGGGCGGCGAGAGGCTTGCCGCGGACATCATCGTTTCCAACGCGGATCCCTCCCATCTCTACGGAAAAATGATCAGCCCTGCGGAGAGCGGCCTCTCTGCACGGATGAAGCTCGCCGGAGCGCGCCACTCGATGGGGCTCTTCGTCCTCTATTTCGGGACGACCCGGAACTACCCCGACGTGGCACATCACACGATCTGGCTGGGCCCGAGGTATCGCGAGCTGCTCAAGGACATCTTCGACCGGAAGCTCCTCGCCGAGGATTTCTCCCTCTACCTGCACCGCCCCACGGCCACGGATCCAAGCTTCGCGCCCGCCGGATGCGACAGCTTCTATGTGCTCTGTCCCGTTCCCAACCTGCAGTCTGGCATCAACTGGGAGCGCGAGGGCCCACGCCTGCGGGACCGTATTGTGAAGGCGCTCGAGGAAACAATGCTGCCGGGGCTTTCCTCGGTGATCACGGCCGAGTTTTTCAGAACGCCCGGTGATTTCAAAAACGACTACCTGAGCGTTCATGGGGCCGGATTTTCCATTGCACCTATCTTCCGCCAGTCGGCGTGGTTCCGCTTTCACAACAAAGGGGAGGGCATCAGGAATCTCTACCTGTCCGGCGCGGGAACACATCCCGGCGCCGGGTTGCCCGGCGTCCTCTGCTCAGCCAAGGTGGTTGATTCCATGATCCCGGCCCTTGATCCTTACGCCGCCGCGTGAACAACCGCGACGGAACGAATGCATTGGATCTGGAGGATGCCGTCCTTGAGGAGAAAGGGCGGAGCTTCCATTGGGCCCGGCATCTTCTCGGGAAAAAGCACGCCGCGCGGGCGACCCGCCTCTATGCGTTCTGCCGCCATCTCGACGATCTCGCGGATGAGGCGGGATCGAAGGAGAGAGCCCGCGAATCGCTGGATGCGGCCCGCCGGGACATCGCAACCGGGTCATCAAGCGACCCGGTCATCCGGGACGGGTTAACCCTGATGAGGGAATGCGGGATCGATAACCCGCCTGTTCTGGAACTGATAGCGGGAGCCTTGTCAGATCTGGATGAGGTCCGCATGCGCGATGAAGCCGAGCTGCTGCGCTACTGCTACCAGGTGGCCGGAACCGTCGGCCTGATGATGTGCCGCGTGCTCGACGTTGACGACCCCCGGGCATTTCCGCACGCCGTTGACCTTGGCATCGCCATGCAACTGACCAACATCTGCCGCGACGTGTCGGCCGACGCCGCCATGGGACGGCGGTATCTTCCGGCGACACTCATCGGTGATTTGCAGGCAGTGGACCTCGTCGATCCGGCCTTTGACCGGCGGGACACCATTAGGGAGGGCATTCTCAGCCTGCTCACGCTGGCCGACAAATATTACCGTAGCGGTGAAGCGGGACTTTCTTATCTCCCCCTGCAGGCCAGAGCGGGGATTCTCGTCGCATCCAGGGTCTACCATGGCATCGGAGAGGAACTGCGATCGTGCGGGGGTGACTGCTGGAGTCGTCGTGCCGAGGTATCCCCCCTGCGTAAAGCACTCCTCTCCACGGTGGCTTTGGCCGGCACAGCATACCGCAAATCATTCTGGATTACCGGATCCGCCCACAAACGCTCCCTGCATTCCTCCCTGACAGGTCTGCCGGGAATCAATCTCCCATGAAAAAAGATGCCGACCTCATCATTCTGGGTGGAGGATGCGCCGGATTGAGCCTGGCGATGCGGCTCGCTGAACTGGGTGTGAAGGCCCCGAGAACCCTCGTTCTCGAAAGCCGCCACGAGTACGTCAACGACCGCACATGGTGCTTTTGGGGGCATCCCGACGCGGCGATGAGCGGGCTTGCCAGCCACCAGTGGAATGCTTTCTCCGTCTCGACCGGCACCAGGCGGATCGACCGGCACTGTTCGGCGGCGCCGTACCGTATGATTCCCTCCGGGGCATTCTACGCGGCGGCCCGTGAAAGGATTGCCCGATCTCCTGGAATCGAACTGCTGATCGGGAACCCCATCACCAGCGAGCCCGTGAGGGAAGAGGGATCATGGAGGGTGATGAGCAGCAATGGGCCTGTTTCAGCGAAGTGGATCGTCGACACCCGCCCGGTGAATCCCCGCGGCTCCCCGCAGCCTCATCTCTGGCAGTCTTTCCTGGGGCAGGAAATCATGACAGAGAGGGAATGTTTCGATCCCGAGTGTGCTGAACTGATGGATTTCAGCGAAAGCACCCCGTCGCGAATCCTCTTCCTTTACCTGCTCCCGTTTTCAAAAAACAGGGCCCTGATCGAGGCAACGGTCTTTGGCCGCGAACCCATGAGCGCGGAGGATCTCACTCCGGCACTACGATCACTCCTTGCGAAGAGACTCGGAAAGACAGATTTTTCGGTCATGCGATCGGAGCACGGGATCCTGCCCATGGGCCGACGCCTCACCCCGAACCATCGAGGCCGCGGCTATGTTCACGCGGGTCTCGCGGCGGGCGGGGCGCGCCCGAGCACCGGCTATGCCTTTCAACGCATCCAACGATGGGCACGCGAGTGTGCAGCGGCCGTGGCCCGAGGTGAGGCACCACTCCCCCATGCCGCCGATCCGTTGATCCAGCGCGCCATGGACGAGATCTTCCTGCGTGTTCTCCGGTCGCGCCCGGACCTGGCACCCGGCATCTTCTTCTCTCTCCTCGGTAACGTGGAGCCCCGGCGCATCGCGCGCTTCATGAGTGATCGAGGCCGTCTCTCCGATTATGCGGCGGTGATCACCGCGCTGCCTCCGGGGCCTTTCCTGCGCGAACTCCCCGGAGCCGTTTTGGCGGGCCTTGGTAGTCCGCGCTGGACCACGCCGGAGTCGTCATGGTGAAGGCCCTCCAAATCCAGGGGCTGGCCTTCAGCATCACCGCGCTGCTGGTCTCGGCACTCTCCGTGGGAATCGGCCGCCTTGACGAGCAAACCGAGCTGATTGTGCTAGGCGTCCTCATCCTCCTCCTGGGGGTTCCCCACGGGGCATTGGACACGATCTTCGCGCACAGGCTCTATGGAATCAGGAGCCCCCTTGGGTGGGCAGGATTCGTCGCCCTCTACCTCCTGCTCGCTGCGGGGGTTGTGGCCTTTTGGGTGATGGCTCCCGCAGGCTTCCTGCTTGGGTTCCTGGTGATCTCGGCCGCTCATTTTTCGGGGGATCCGGCGGAGGGGACTCCTTTGCCGGTTCGGATCCTGCAGGGAGGATGCGTCATGATTCTGCCCGCGCTCTTGCACGAAGGGGAGATGGGCAGGCTTTTCGCACTACTGGCCGGTCAGGACGCGGCTGACACGGTGATGCCGTTGATCCGTCTGATGGCTTGGATCTGGCTGCCGTGCGTTCTCCTAGCAGTGATCCTGCGCGCGAGGCGTGATCGGCTCGGCGCGCTCGAGACGGGGTCCATCGCTCTTCTTTCGGTTGCGGCGCCACCGCTTGTTTCCTTCACCCTCTTTTTCTGCGGCATGCACAGTGCCCGCCATATCCTCAGGACAATCGACTACTCCGGCCAGGCGTCAACCCGACTGCTTGCGGCGGCCGCGCTGCTCCCGATGACAGGGGTCCTCATTGCCTCCGCTGCGGCGTGGCACTTTCTGGCCGGGACCCCGCTGGACGCGCGTGTCGTGCAGATTGTCTTTGTGGGGCTTGCCGCACTCACCGTTCCTCACATGGCCCTTGTCGAGCGGGTGAGATTTTCGGGTTGGCTGAAAGGTGCCGTCACAAAACGCGATACTCCCTGCTGAGTGTTCCAGCGATGGCTTCAGTTATCGAAGCCGGGCCGTCCGGCGCGTATGCGCCGTGAAAATTCGGGATCCTGATCTGATTCCTTTGCAGTCGCGTTGATCAGTGCCCGCTGCTTCAACTCACAGAAGGGCAGTCCAGCGGTGGAGAGCAGGCCGCGCTGATAGAACATCTCGTCAATATGCCCGTTCTTCAGAATGCGCAGATCCCACGGGCTCCGGGCGGCGATCGATCGCTGGGAGCGGATCGTCGTGGTGCAGTTTGCGGTGATGGCGTTATACCAACGGGGGTGGGCGTGGAGCTCGTTCATGGAGCGGATATACTCCAGAAAGCGCTCTCGCACTTCGGCCGGAGGCATGGTGGTTCGGTAGAGATAGACCTCCTCGCCATCCCGGTAGTTGCTGCGGAGGCGGATCACGTCGCGCTCATCGGCCACCACATAAATCAACTCATACTGGCGGTAGAGGCCGCCCAGCGCGGAGTAATCCTCCCCCTTCTCCTTGCGTGTCTCGACCGAGACGGCAATCGGAGGGGCGTCCTTGAACTGAAAACTGAGGATGGGGTGAGCCATCCAGGAAACCCCCCAGAAATTCAGGAAGGCATCGATGCCTGTGAGCTGGGAGAGCCGCACGGTGCGTGTCTCCCAACGCGAGCCCTTCTCGCCGCTCCTGTTGTCGGGGCGATAATCGAAGTTGCGGACATTGTGGATGGTGACGAGATCACCGTTCACCTCTGCCCAGGGTTCCCTCGCGACATCACCCTGCCAGTCGCGGTCGTTCCGGGGCTGCAGAGAAAACCACCAGAGAGTCACCAAGGCGACAAGTCCGGCCGCTACGAATCCGGCGATGCGCCTTCCGCTTGTGAAGAGAATGAGAAGCGTGAGCGCCAGCACCAGATAGGCGATGGCGATGACATGGCCGGAGCCGTCAAACCAGAGGGCTCCGAACGCCCAGACTGACGAGATGAGGATAAGCAGGCCGCCCAGGAGCATGCTTCCCATTTTAAAGAATCGTTGGAGAAAAACATTCATGAATAGGTTTCGGCATGGCTGCTTGTCACCCTAGGAACCGCCCTATGGCCCAGATTGCCAGCGCCTCCCAGCCCTCCTGCGAGCGGTCACTGCGCCACCGAGGGCTTGGCCTTCCGACGGCGCTGGGATTCTGCGATGAACTCCTCCTGCGCGTTGAAGCGCTCACCCTCCGCGGGGCGGAGGTGATAGAGGCCGTCAGAATCCATGACGCGCGCCTTCACGTTGTCCTTCCAGAACCAGTCGATGATCTCCTGGATGTGATCGTGGACACGCGGGTTGCGGATCGGGAATCCAGTCTCGACCCGGCGGAAGAGATTGCGGGGCATCCAGTCGGCGCTGCCGAGGTAGATTTCAGGGTCGCCCCCGTTCTCGAACCGGATGATCCGGCTGTGCTCCAGGAAGCGGCCGACAAGACTCCGCACCTCGATGTTCTCGCTCACGCCGGGAATGCCGGGGCGCAGGCAGCAGATGCCCCGAATGAGGAGGCGCACCTTGATGCCCGCCTGCGAGGCGCGGTAGAGCGCCTCGATCATGCTCTCCTCCACAAGGGCATTCATCTTCACGAAGATATCGGCGGGATGCCCGGCCTTGGCATGTTCGATCTCGCGGTCGATCAGGTGAATCATCCCCTCGCGCAGGTCGTAGGGAGCCATCATCAGCTCGTTCATGCCCGGGAATTTTGAGACTCCGGTCAGGATATTGAACATCGCTGCAACATCCGAGGTGAGCTCCTCGCGCGCAGTCAGGAAACCGAGATCGGTGTAGAGCCGCGCCGTGGAGGGATGGTAGTTGCCGGTGCCGAGGTGGGCATAGCGTCGGATGACCTCTCCCTCCTGACGGACCACGAGCATCGCTTTGGCGTGGGTCTTGAGCCCCGCAATGCCGTAGATGACATTGACCCCGGCCTCGCGCATGAGGCGTGCCCACTTGATGTTGGCCGCCTCGTCGAAGCGGGCCTTCAACTCGATGATGACCGTCACCTGCTTGCCGTTCTGGGCCGCATGGATGAGGGCGGCGACCAGTGGTGAATCCGAGCTGGTGCGGTAGAGCGTCTGCTTGATGGCAAGCGTGTGGGGGTCCTCGGCCGCCTGACCAAGGAAATCGAGCACCGTCTGGAAGCTGTCGTAGGGATGCTGGAGCAGGATGTCCCCCTTGCGGATATGCCAGAAGATGTCGGCCTCCTCGTTGAGGGAGACCGCCGTGGCGGGGGTGAAGCGTTTATCCCGCAGATCCGGACGATCGATGGAGAGAGCCAGGGGCATCAGGCGAGTCAGGTTGATCGGGCCGTCGTGGCGGTAGAGATCGCCCTGTCCGAGGTTGAAGATCTCCAGCAGCCTGCCCGCCACCTCGTCCGGGCACTCATCCTGAACCTCGAGACGCACGGCGGCGCCGCGATTCACGTGTCGCAGCTCCTCCTCGATCGCGTGCAGGAGGTTGTCCGCCTCCTCCTCGTCGACATAGAGGTTGCTGTTGCGGGTGACGCGGAAGAGGTGGGCTCCGATCACCCTCACCCCGTGGAAGAGATCCCCGACATGGTGCTTGATGACGCTGCCTAGAAAAACGAAGTCGTGGCCCTGCTCATCGGTCTGGTTGGCAAAGGGGACCACGCGAGGCAGGATGCGCGGCACCTGGACCACGGCCAGATCGGTGTTGATCCCTTCCCCCTCGAGGTGGACGATGATGTTGAGACTCTTGTTGAGAAGCTGAGGAAAGGGATGGGAAGGGTCGATCGCCAGCGGCGTCAGCACGGGGAAGATCTTGTCATGAAAGAACTGCTCGAAGTGAGCACGCTCCGCCTCCGGGACGTCGGGATAGTCGTGGAAGCGGATGCTCTCTGCGGCGAGGGCCGGCTCGATCTCTTCCTTCCAGCATCGGTACTGGTCGTCGACCTGTCTTCGGGCCCGCTTGGAGATGGATGCCAGCTCCGACTTGGGTGACATCCCGTCAGGAGCGAGGGCTACGGAACTCGTCTGCACCTGCTGTTTGAGTCCGGCCACCCGGACCTCGAAGAACTCGTCGAGGTTCGAGCTCACGATGCAAAGGAACTTCAGGCGCTCAAGGATAGGGTTCTCCTTATCGAGGGCCTGGTCGAGCACCCGCTGGTTGAATTCCAGCCAACTCAGTCCGCGGTTGATGAAGTGGGGTATATCGCTCAGTGCCATGAATTCTGTATGATGCGATGTCTATCGGCCGTCTTCAAGGGGGCTTTTGTGACAAACCTGCAACCATAGGGGGCCAAGGATTGAATGTGGAACTCAGGCATTCCGGAAAATAAGGCAAACGGCACGATCGCCCCCTTAAAAAGCCCCTTCGTCATCAAGGGTACAGTATTCGGAGCCTGAGCCCATGCGGTTTTCAATACTTCCTGAGTTCCTGAGTTCCATATTAATTCATTCTTGATGGATTTCTCTGATTTCAGCTTCTGGCAAAACTGGCAGCCGACGATGAGGGCCTCGCTCTGCTTTGTCCTTCGGGAGGGCGGGATCCTGATGATCCGGAAGAAGCGGGGGCTCGGTGCCGGGAAGATCAACGGCCCTGGGGGTCGGCTTGAGCTCGGTGAGACAGCGCTTCAAGCTGCCATTCGCGAGACCCAAGAGGAGCTTTGCGTCACGCCGCTGAATCTCTCCGAGCGCGGCGAACTCCACTTCCAGTTCACCGACGGGCTCGCCCTGCATTGCGTCGTCTTCATGGCGGAAGGTTGTGACGGCGAACCGGTCGAGACAGAGGAGGCGATTCCCTATTGGATGGAGCCGTCCGCGATTCCCTACCACGATATGTGGCAGGATGATATTCACTGGCTGCCCGGAATGCTGGAGGGGAAGAAGTTCCGCGGATACTTCCACTTTGACGATGAGGTGATGCTCTCGCATCACCTGGAGTGGCTGCCTGCCTAACAGCCCAAAACCCCTAATTGGCGGCCATCTTTTTCACGTCCGCTTCGTCGCGGAAGACTAGGGAGACAGAGTTGAGGCAGTAGCGAAGGCCGGTTGGAGCCGGGCCGTCATCGAAGACATGACCGAGGTGGCCGCCACAGCGAGTGCAGAGGATCTCGGTGCGGACCATGCCGTGGGAGCTGTCTCGCAGCTCGGTGATGTTCTCCTTGGCAAAGGGCTGGTAGAAGCTGGGCCAGCCGGTGCCGGAGTGGAACTTCGAGCCCGAAGCGAAGAGTGGCAGGTCGCACCCGGCGCAGAAATAGACGCCATCCTTGTGGTTATCCAGCAGGTTGCCGCAGAAGGGGGCCTCGGTCCCCTTGGCGCGGAGGACGCGGTAGGCGGGGGTGCCGAGTTGCTTCTCCCATGCGGCATCGGTCTTCACGACACGGGGGCTCTGGACGACGGGGCCCGGCTTGCCATCCGGGCCCACGAGGCGGACGGCGACGGTATTGGTTTCACTTGCCGGGGTCTGAGCGGACATGAACGAGACCATAGAAAGCAGAAGCACTGCGGGCAAGAGATGACGGGTGATCATGGGAAGACCCTAGCACAAGAATCTGAAAAATATGGAACTCAGGAACTCAGGAAGGGAAAAGGACCGTGCATAGCTTAAGGAATTCCTTAAAGACCATCTCCCAAGCCCGCTGTTTTATTTTTCATGATCTTCATGGTCTATTTTCCCCAGAAGCTTTTCCTGAGTTCCATATTAATTCACGCGCCTTTTTGACTTGTTCCGTGCGGTGACGCTGATCAGATCCAATGGTGCTTTCCACGCTCTATCCCTGGTTTCTGATTGCGATCGGTTCCTACCTGCTTGGTTCCATTCCCGCGGGGTTCCTTGCTGGCAAGATCTGCGGCGTCGATCTCCGCACGCAGGGGAGCGGGAATATCGGCGCCACCAATGCGGTGCGCGTCCTGGGCAAGAAATGGGGATCTGTGGTTTTCCTCTTCGATTTTCTCAAGGGGCTTGTTCCCGTTCTGCTCGCCCTGCAGTGGGGATGCGTCACGGGCTTTGATCCGGCTTCCGCTCCCGGAGCCCTCGCCGCCCTCTGCTCGCTTTTGGGCCACAGCTTTCCGATCTGGCTCGGCTTCAAGGGGGGCAAGGGGATCGCGACCTCGGGAGGCGTGATGGTGGGGCTCTTCGGTCTACCGGTTTTTTTGATCTGTCTCGGCGTCTGGCTGCTGCTTTTCACCACGACGCGCTATGTCTCGGTCGCCTCGATCGGCGGTGCCGTGGCCCTGCCCGCCGTGGTTGCGGCGTTATTCCTGATGCACCGCACTGACTGGTTGGCTCTGGCAGTCTCGATCGCGATGTGTTTCCTGGCTGTCTGGCGTCATCGGTCGAACATGGCCCGCCTGCGCGCCGGGACCGAATCCCGCTTCGAACGCAAAAAGAAATGAGCACTCCCTCCGTCGGCATCATTGGCGCAGGAGGCTGGGGCACAGCCCTCGCCCTTCTCATCGCGCGCCGTGGCATCAGCGTCCCGATCTGGGGGCACGATCCGGCTCATGTGGAGGTGATGCGCTCTCGGCGCGCCAACGAGAAATATCTCCCGGGGATCGCGCTGCCGGAGACGATTTGCCCGACAGCGGATCTCGCCGCCTGCACGGGGGCTGAGGTACTCTTTGTCGCGGTTCCCTCAAGTCATCTTGCCGCCGTGACTACCCTCATTGCCAAGGCCGCGGGAACAAACAAGCCCATCCTTGTTTCATGCTCCAAGGGCATTGAGCGGGAGAGAGGGCTGCTGATGAGCGAGGTGATCGCGGGGCGTTTTCCCGAGGCCCCGCTTGCAGTTCTCTCCGGGCCGAATCTAGCCGGTGAAATTGCGAAGGGAATCCCCGCCGCAGGGGTGATCGGAAGCGCCGACGAGTCCGCGCTCGGGTTGATCCAGTCGCTCTTCGAGGGAACGAGTTTCCGGGCCTACACGAGCCGTGATCTTCGCGGCATTCAGCTCGGCGGGGCTCTCAAGAATATCTTCGCAATCGCCGCGGGCGTTTCCGACGGCCTCGGTCTCGGAGAGAATGCCCGGGCCGCGCTGGTCACCCGGTCGCTGGCTGAGATGACGCGCCTCGGTACGGCGATGGGTGGCGAGCGGGAAACCTTCCGGGGCCTCAGCGGGATCGGCGATCTCATGGTCACCTGCTTCAGCAGCAGCAGCCGCAATCATCAAGTCGGCTTTCGTCTCGGTCGGAGAGAATCGCCCGAGGCCATCAGGGCCTCCATGACGATGGTGGCCGAGGGTGTTCCGACGGCCGAGAGCGCCCATGCCTGCGCGCGTCGTCTCGGCGTGGAGACGCCCATCATCGACGAGGTGCACGCCCTCCTCCATGAAGGAAAGCCCCCGGAGCGGGCCATGCACGCGCTCATGGCGCGGCAGCTGCGCCCGGAGGAGGAAGTTTGAGGAGGGGAAGGCCCCTCGCACGATGAGCCGGCTTTTTTGGCGTCACGGCCCGGTTCTTCGGCATGGACCCGGCCGTTCGGAAGGGCTCGGGTTGGTTCAATCAGGGCCGGCTATCCACGTGGCCATCGGCCCGGAGGACATTGAGTTTTCCCATATGAGGGAGCCCCTTGTCGGTGCAGACGGTCATGGAGGCGAGCTTGTTGACCGTGAAGACGCCCCCCCTGGTATAGATGCGGATATCATGGGGCAGTTCGCCCTGAAGGACGGGAGACCAGATATAACTGCCGTAGACCGCATCCGGGAGGGGGTCTGATGGACAGGTTAGCATGGCCATCGTGACCCCGTAGTTGGAGAGGCAGACCAGGGGCTGCAGCGAGGGGGTTGCATTGGTGGTGAAGGAGCCGACCGCATCGTTGGTGGCGCCTGAATTGTAGACAGGGGGGAACCGGTTGCCATTGCCGGGGTCCGCGAGGTATTGCTGCACGGCGATGCCGACCTGGCGAAGGGAGCCGAGGCATTTGGCCGACTTGGCTTTCTCGGCTGACCCCGCGATGGACGGCATCAGGAGAGCGGCGAGCATGCCGATGATGGCGACCACGACCAGCAGTTCCACGAGCGTGAAGCCGTCCGCAGCCCTTACTGTTCGCGCGTGCTTTTCCATGAATGTGGGATTCACCGGGACGGAGGGGGCGGAGAGGTGGCCGGGGACTGTTGCGCGGCCTTGCGCTCAAGATAGGAGAGAGACCGCTGGATCCGCTGTTGGGGACTCATCTTAGCGTCACGCAGGATCCGCTGGTCGGCCATGCGTTCAAAGAAACCCGATCCCGAGGCCAGTTCGCGCATCTTGGCGCCCCGCTCTTCGGGCGGCAGGCTCATCAACTTCGTAAAAAGGGCCCCCCGCTCCTCCGCCTCCTTCGAGGCTTCCGCCTGCTCCGAAGCGGGGAGGAGCTGGATTCTGGCCTTCTGGCGCTGCGCTACCCATTCGGGATTGAGCGTCGGCATCCCGCCGCCCCGCCACCCCTGCTCCATCGCGGGACGCGACTCGGGCCCCTCGCCACCCTCGCTCCAAGCACCGCCACCCCGGCGGTTCCTCTGCGCCAGAAGGAAAAACTCGGAGACGTTGCCACGGGCTCCTTTCACGAGTGCCGGGATCGCTTTTCCGACCCTAGCGGTTCCCGGGAGGTTCTTCACTGCGGGCGACCAGTCCTTGGGCGATGCCGTCATGACCCCGCTTTTCTGGGAGGCTTCGTCCAGCAGGGCTGAAAGATCCGGTTGACTCGCCGGAACCCCCTCAAGTCTCAAGGAAAGAAGTCGCGGGTCGACGGCCTCCGCCCCCCCCGCGGCATAAGCCGGGGTCGGATAGTAGTGGGTGCTCCAATCCTCCAGCGTGCCGGATCCCTTCAGGGTGGCAAGCGCACCCTCAAGGGCGCTCTTCGTCGGGGCTGCCAGATAAACGACGCGCCAGGAAGCATCGGCGTTCAAGGCCAGGACATCCACCGCCTCGGCCACGGAGACCCTTTCCACGTCCATGGAGACCGTTTTCGACGGATCCAGCGAACTCTCCAGCCGGACATGGCCCTGTCGCGCAATGGAGGCGATGACCCCTTCCACGGGGAGATCCTTGGCGTGGATGGTGACAAGGCCACGGTTCGAGAACCAACGCGCGGCAAGCAGGCCTGCCAGCAGAAGGGCAATGCCTCCAAGAAGGAGCTGGCGGGTGGAGAATGGATGGGGCATGCCTTGACATGAAACACCACGGGGCGAAAAAAGTCGCAGGAAAAGAGATCCGCGGGAAAAGCTGCACATTCGGACGATTTCATCACCCACGCCCCGACACTGGGGAATTTCCCTAAGGAAACGCTGATGAAATCCCATGAAGGCCGCTGAAGACCATTTGCTGATTTTTGAAGGCGCGAGTGCTGGGCGATACCCGCAGCGGTCTCGCCCGAGCGAGCAACGCAGCAAAAATCGACAAATGGCTTCAGCCCTTCGGGTTGCGGAGATCCAAGCCAAAGGCCACAAAGCCTTTGGCTTCGTGGCGTGGCACGGGGGCCAACTGTGTTGGCTTGGCGCTTACAGCCCACTGCGGGGATGCGCGCGCCGAGCCGCCTTGCCCGCGGCCAATTCTTCACGCAACGGCCTCTATGCGATTTAATCAGCGCTTCCCTAAGAGCCTGCGGGGGTTTACTCTTCCTCCACGGAGCTATCTTCCCCCCGATTTCCCTTGTCTAACGGGCGTTCTGGTGCGAGAGAGGAGGCTGTCCGAACTTGGCATCCGTCTCAAGGAGCAGCGGTTTTCCCGCAACCTCCCCACGGCATTGAAAGCCGAAACAGCCTCCGCAACGCCCCCTTCCCAAGTGTCGGGGGCCGGGACACACGGGAGGCGGCGCTGCCCGGGCAATTAACACACAACGCAACGAACACACACAGTCCTGATCCCCCGCCAACCCCGGCCAGTGTCCCGGGCCGCGAATCGCCGGGGATCCCCAACACACACACATCATGTCCTCGAATTATTCCTCCAACAACCGTGGTCGCTCCCGCAGCGGCGGTGGCGGACGCCGCCGTTCCTCAGGTTCCCGTGGCCCCGGCGCCCACTCCGGCGGCCCGCGCAATGACGAGCGTCGTCCCCAGCAGCCCGCCAAGAAGAAGGGCTTCCTCGCGAAGCTCCTCACCCTGATCGGCCTCGGCGGCAAGAAGTCCTCCTCCGGCAAGCCCCAGCGCACGCCCCGCGGCGATCGTCCGGAGGGTTCCGCCCCGCGCCAGTCGCGGAAGCCCGAGCGCATCGAGGTGACCACTCCCCGCGTCTACGTCGGCAACCTCTCCTTCGACGCCACCGAGAGCGACCTGCTCGAACTCTTCAGCGGAGTCGGCGCGGTCCAGAACGTCGAAATCGTCAGCAACCGCGAGACCCATCGCTCCAAGGGCTTCGGCTTCGTCCAACTGAACTCCGTCGACGAGGCCAAGCGCGCCGTCGCCGAACTCCACGACAAGGAGTACATGGGCCGCAAGCTCGTGGTGAGCGGAGCCAAGGCCGCCCCCGAATCCCGCGGCGACCGCCCAGACCGCCGCGAGTCGGCTGCCGAATCCTCGGAGTCGGAGTCCGCGGCAGCCTAAGCAGACACCCTTCCGTTTCCGTGATACCCGCGGAAACCATCGTTATTGCCGGCCCCACGGGGGCCGGCAAAACCGAACTCTCTCTCCGGTTGGCCGAGTGCCTCGGGGGCGAGATTGTCGGAGCGGATGCCTTCCAGATCTACGCTGGGCTTCCGATCCTCACGGCCCAGCCGACACCCGGGCAGCTGGCCCGCGTTCCCCACCATCTGGTCGGATCGGTCGATCCGTCCGAGGCATACGATGCCGCCTGCCACAGGAGGGAGTCGCTGGCCGTGCTGCGGGATCTTTCCACCCGCGGCAAACGGCCGATTGTCGTTGGCGGCACCGGTCTCTACGTGAAGGCACTGCTCGGAGGCCTCGACGAACTGCCGGATCAGGATCCGATTCTCCGGGAGGAGTTTTCACAAAGGGATCTTTCCACCCTCGTGGAGCGACTCAGGGAACGCGACCCGGAGGGGGCCGCCTCCATCGACTGCGCCAACCGGCGTCGCGTCGAGCGGGCGCTCGAGATCGTGACGCTTACCGGGAAGCCGTTGTCCGAGGTGAGGAAAGGTCCGCGTCCCATGCCTCCGGGCGTCCGCGGCATCCTGATCGCGCGGGAGCGCGGGGAGCTGAACCGACGCATCGCCGCAAACGTGGAGGCGATGTTTGCACGGGGCGTCGAGTCCGAGGTGGCGGCCTTGCCCGAGGAGAAAACCGGGCCGACCGCCTCCATGACGCTCGGCCTTCGCGAGATCCGGGCCCTGCAGCGCGGAGAGATCGCCCGCAGGGAGGCGATCAGCAGGATCACGATGGCGACCAGGCGGTACGCGAAGCGACAGATAACCTGGTTCCGGAACCAGCATGACTTTGAGGAACTCGATGCCGGCCGTTTTTCCGGTAGCGAGGCCGCCGTGGAGGAAATCCTGCGGCTGCTTGAAGCCGGATTATGCAATAGAACGGCATCAATAGGTGTGGATGGTTCACCCTGATGGTGGGGCCTCAGGTAGTTAAAACGTTGAAGAGTTAAAACGGTTACAAGGGACTGAATTGGAAACCTTGATTCAACTCTTCGGCCCGTGCTGCTGCGACGATTTCTCTGAATTCGCCATCACGATTCGCAGATCAGGGCTGTTTTGATCCACTTTCTAACGCTTCAACTTTGCTAGCCAGGCCTCGGCCTGACGGCCTGCGTTACGGCTAACTTTTTTAACCCCTTCCCCGCTCTCGGAACCATGTCCCTGATGCATAATCCCGGTTGAAATCTGAGGGACGGAAGTCGGAGGGCTATTTCAAAAACCCGCCGAGCGTTTCGAGCACGGCACCGGCGCCCTGTTCCAGCGTCTTCACGGCGTTGGTGGCGGCGGAGGGCACCGGCGCAGGGATTGGGGAGCTGGAGGAGGCCGGGGCGTTCGTCCCCTCGCCGACCTTGATGCCGAGGATGCCGAGACCGGTGCGTACCCCTTCACGAACCATCCCTTGCGCGCCAGCGGCTACCAGTACCGTCAGGCGTGGCGTGAAATTATCGGTGGGATGCGTGAGGGTGCCGCCAAGGACGATCGGATCCTTGATCCAGATGTAGCCATCCCGTTCCTCAAGGCCCAGGAGTTCAGGGCCAAAGGGGAGCATGTTCACGATGCGGGTGGTGATGCCCAACCGGATGAAACCGGTGAGGGAGCCGTCAAGAGCGGTGGAGGCCTCGCCCGTGATCTTGAGGAAGCCCAGGGACTCAAACACGATATCGCGCCACTCGGTGACGTTGTCGCGGATGGTGAAGCGGGTGCTGAATGTCTGGATGGGAAGGCTGCGGAATTGTTCCAGGCCCGTCAGTTCGGCCAGCTTGATGAAGGCCGGGATGCCGGTCAGCGTGATTTCTTCTCCGCGGATCGAGCCCTCACCTTCCCGGTGGTTGCCGGGAGTCCATTTCATGGTGCAGTCGCCGGAGAGCCCCCCCGCCACCTTGTCGCCGAAGTGCGGCAGGAGAACCGCGACGGGGAGCTTCTCCCATGTTCCGGAGAGAGTGCTCGGGGTTCCGTCCGAGGGGAACATTCCGCGGAGACGGATCGTTCCACCCCCGGGAGCCGTCATATCCGCGCCCGTGAGGTCCAGACCCTTGTCAGTGAGGAGGCAGCGTGCGGTGCCGAGGTTCAGTTTGAGATCGGGATAATGAGAGGTTCCCAGACTGCCACCCGAGAGCTTGAAGAGAGTCTGTTCGCCCCGGGTATCCGGCCGTGCCTCCAGGGCCGTCCCGTCCAGAGTGACGCTTGCCTGTCCGATCTCGATGAGGAGATCGGTCTTCCTGCCGTGGATCACCTCCACCACGACGAGGGAGGGCATCCATTTCTGCAGTCCCGTCGCTTGGGGGGAAGGTTTCGCGTCCAGTGGGGTGGTGGCCTTGGCGGGCGTGTTTTCGGGAGATCCTATCCGGAGCTTCAGTTTGTCGAGGGAGAGTTCCTTCACGCCCCAGATGCCACGAAGCATCGAGGAGGGGCTCAGGGTTGCCTGCAGATCCGTGGCATCGACCTGTTTGAGCGCCGAATCGGAGCGGCCGGTGGCATTGAAATTCCGGGAGGAGACGCTGAACCAGCGCCAGTTGAGCGGGGCAATCTTCGCCTCGGCATGGAGCACGGCCTGGGTCTTCTGCTCGAGCAGTGCCCTGCAGTCGTCGCTCTCGATCCAATGGAGCGCAAGCACCAGCGCGGCGGCCACGATCGCAATCGGAACCAGCGGCGGAATCGTCCAGAGGAGTGTCTTTTTCACTTTCAAATCAACTATACCCTGACGCACGGCAAGGGAAGCGAAGAGGAGGATGACTTCGGGCTTGGCTGGCGATCCGTGCTGGGAAACGATGGTCCCCATCACTCCCTTTATGGCCAAGTCAACGCGCACTCCGGAAAAAGTCCCCAGAACAGCCGCCTCCGACAGGCTCACCCTGCTTGGAGGCGGCCCGCTGCAACAACTCTCCTCTCCGGACGAGGCCGTGCTCGAGACCTTCCCGAGCCCCTCCTCCCGCGAGTATGAGGTGGTCTTTTCGACCAAGGAGTTCACCTCCCACTGCCCCGTGACTGGACAGCCCGATTTCGCCGAGATCACGATCCGCTACACGCCCTCGCGCCGTTGCCTTGAGAGCAAGGCCCTGAAGCAGTACCTGGGCTCCTACCGGAATCAGGCCGTCTTCGCCGAGGCGATCACCAACCGGATCCTCGACGACATCGTCGCCGCCATCTCGCCGCGCCATGCGGTGGTGATCGGCGACTTCGCGCCCCGCGGCGGCATAGCCATCCGTGTCGAGGCGGTCCACGCGGGGAAGAAACTCCGGTGAAGGTCGTCGTCCTGCTCAGCGGCGGGATGGACTCCGTCACGGCTTTTCATGCCGCGCTGCGCGAACATCACGTGGTGGCCGGCCTGAGCTTCGATTACGGGGCGAAGCACCACGCGCGGGAACTGCCCATGGCCGCCTGGCACTGCGCGCAGGCCGGGATCCCCCACCGGATTGCGCCGCTTGGTTTTGTGGCGGAAGAGTTCGCATCGGACCTTCTCTCCGGAGGAGGGGAGATCCCCGACGGCCATTACGAGGAGGCGTCGATGAAGAGCACCGTCGTCCCGTTCCGCAACGGCATCATGCTCTCGATTGCGGCGGGGTTCGCCGAGAGTCGAGGCGCGGAGGCGGTCGTGATCGCGGCTCATTCGGGGGATCACGCGATCTATCCCGACTGCCGCGAGGAATTCCTGGAGCCCATGGCGCGCGCAATCCGCGAGGGAACCTATGCCCGGATCGAACTGCTCCGCCCCTTCGTGGCGATGGACAAGGCCGCCATTGCCCGGCGAGGGGCGGAACTGGGGGTCGACTTCTCCCTCACCTGGTCCTGTTACAAGGGCGGGGAGATCCATTGCGGCACCTGCGGCACCTGCGTCGAGCGCCGCGAGGCATTCCAGCTGGCCGGCATTCCCGATCCGACCGCCTACGCCGTGACGGCTCCCCTGCCGCCGAAGCCTGTCACCACATGAGGATTTCCGAGATTTTTCACTCGATTCAGGGGGAGGGGCTGCTGCTCGGCGTCCCCTCGGTCTTCATCCGCACATCGGGCTGCAATCTCCGCTGCCGCTGGTGCGACACACCCTACGCCTCCTGGAATCCCGAAGGGGAGGAGATGGGAATCGATGCCATCATGAAGCGCGTGCGTGGTTACGACTGCCGTCACGCCGTGCTGACCGGCGGCGAACCGATGGTGGCCTCCGGCATCCGCGAACTCGCCGCGGCGCTGCGTGCCGCCGGGATGCACATCACCATCGAGACCGCGGCGACGATCTCGCCCCAAGTCGACGGAGTGGGAATCGCCTGCGACCTTGCCTCTCTGAGCCCCAAACTTGCCGACTCCACCCCCGATGCCGAGTCCGCCGGCGCGTGGCGTGAACGCCATGAATCAACCCGCCTTCAACCTCGGATCGTCAGGCAATGGCTTGAGGCGGGCCCCTGCCAGCTCAAGTTCGTGGTCTCGCGCGTCGAGGATCTACCCGAGATCGAGGAACTCCTCAACGAAGTCGGTGAGGTTCCCGGATTCACCCGTGACAAGGTTCTGCTGATGCCCGAAGGAACCGATGTGGAGACCCTCCGCGAACGCGGTCCGCTCATTGCGGAGATGTGCCTTGAGCATGGGTTTCGCTATGCGCCGCGTGCACATATAGACCTCTTCGGCAACACCCGAGGCACGTAGGCTCAGGCTTTGAGCGCAGGAGTTCGTTGCGCTTCACTCGCTGTAGCTCAACTACAGCATCGCTTGCGCGCCTGCCCCTGCATCTCATATCCCTGCGCCTTGGACATTGGGTGGGGTCCCTTGGCCGACTTGCTCTCCATCCAAAATCTCCTCGCCTTCCTTGCTGATTGATCCCTGATTTTGCAATGGAACAGTGACAACGGATCTGGAGCGTTCATCAAGATGGTGCAATGCGATCGGGTTAAAAAGTGGAAGTGTTAAAAGGTTAAAAGGGTTCAAACCAATCCTCGGAAACTATCAACTCGAAAGCCGCCTCACATTTGTGGCGCAAAGTGCCGTCATCGACATTTCCCTCAGGCACATTGTAACTCTTTAACGTTCCAACCTTTTTAACTTTATCCTTCGGTTATCCCGCCTCCCTCGCTGACTTGCCCGAGCGCCGGTTGGTGATTTCACAACTGGGTTTGAAATTCCCTCCGACCTGCTATTGTCCCAATTCATGCGCCCCATTTATCTGCTTATTACGAGCATGCTGATCGCCGGGTCACTCCGCGCGGAGAGCACCATCATCGTCGACAACCAGACCGGGCGCATCCTTGAGGATGTCAGTCGCAACCAGAAGCTTCCCATTGCCAGCCTCACCAAGCTGGCCCTCGGCATGGTCGTGCTTGATTGGGCGGAAGTCGCCGGCGGAAGTTTGGACCAGCCGGCGGTGGTTCCCGAGGAGGCCATCGCATCGACCGGCGGGATCAATCAGCTAGGGTTCCAGGCCGGGGACGTTCTGTCCCTCCGCGACCTGCTCTTCGCCTGCCTGCTCTGCTCGGACAATGTGGCCGCCGTCACGCTTGCCGACCATCTCGGGCGCAAGCTCCCGAATGCCACGGGCCTGGATCCGGTGGGCAACACCGTGGCCCACATGAACGCCCTTGCCCGCCAACTCGGGATGCGCGGCACCCTGTTTCTCAACCCTCATGGACTCGATCCCGCCGAGGGCGCCGCGCGTCCGCACTCCACCGCTTCGGACCTCGCCCGACTCACCCGCTACGCCTATTCCAAGCCAGGGCTATCCTTTTACGTGTCGCAGGCCCGCCGGGAGATCCACGTGCAACGTGGAGGGACTGCCATGGCCCTCGGGCTCGAGAACACCAACAAGCTCCTCGGCACCGATTGCATTGACGGCGTGAAAACGGGGCGCACCTCGCGCGCCGGGGACTGCATCATCCTGAGTTCCGAGAGGCCGCCGGAGGTGAAGCGCCAGGGGGACACGGTCTTCACGACGCCGCGCCGCATCATCGTGGTGCTGCTGGGCGGAACCAACCGCGAGCAGCAGGGACTGGCTCTCGTCCGCCGCGGATGGGCCCTTTACGACGACTGGGCGAACCAGGGCCGTCCAGCCAAGCCCTCCAACTCCCTCTAAGAAAGGAAGCGCTTCATGTCCGCAAAACGAATCGGCGTCCTGACCAGCGGAGGCGACTGCCCCGGACTCAACGCGGTGTTGCGCGGAATCTACTGCGCCTCCGAGGAGCTCGGCTGGGAGGTGTTCGGATTCCGTGACGGCTTCGAGGGGATGCTTCCCGACGGGGGGGACTTCATGTTCCTCAACCGGGAGAACACCTCCGGGATCATGCAGGTCGGCGGCACGATCCTTGGCACGACGAACAAGGGGCATTTCACCTCCAAGGTCGGCGGCGGTGGGAAGGCGAGGGTTCCCGAGGAGGTCATCGCCCGAGCTTCCCGCACCTGCCGGGACCTCGATCTCTCCGCCATCATCGCCATCGGTGGGGACGGCTCGATGAGCACGGCGCTCCAGCTCTACAGGGCGGGATTCCCGATGATCGGAGTCCCCAAGACGATCGATAACGACCTTGAGGCGACCGCCATGACCTTCGGCTTCGACTCCGCGGTGGCCTGCGTGACCGATGCGCTCGACCGCCTCCACACCACGGCTGCGAGCCATAAGCGGGTGATCGTGCTCCAGGTCATGGGCCGCCACGCGGGATGGATTGCTCTCTGGGGCGGCCTTGCCGGCGCCGCCGATGCGATCCTCATCCCGGAAATCCCCTTCTCCCTCGACAAGGTGGCCGAACTCGTTCACCGCCGCGCCGCAGCGGGTTACAAAAGCACGATGATCGTGGTGGCCGAGGGGGCGCGCACCCAGAACGGTCAGCAGTTCCGAAAGCAGTCGGCCGAGGGCGAGTGGAGGCTCGGCGGCATCGGCGACATGCTCGGCCGGGAGATCGAGGCCCGCACCGGCAAGGAGACGCGCGTCTGCGTCCTGGGCCACCTCCAGCGCGGCGGCGACCCCACCACGCTTGACCGCATCCTCGGGACGCGCTTTGGCGTGAAGGCAGTGCAGTTGGCGCGGGAGGAAAAATTCGGCACGATGGTCAGCTACCAGAATTACGAGGTGCACGAGGTCCCCATTGCCGATGCCGTCCACCGCCTCAAGAGGGTTCCCGCCGACAGCCAGCTGGTCGGGACGGCCCGCGCCGTGGGCATCGGCTTCGGGGACTGAAGGGCGCCCGTTGAAAGGATCCATCATGAAACATACCGTCACATCGTCGGAACTACGGTCGGCAATCCGTTCCATCCCCGATTTTCCGAAGCCGGGGATCCTCTACCGCGACATCTCACCCGTGCTCGAGAGCGCGCCGCTTTTTCACGCCGCAATCGACCTTCTTGCCGGAGAGTGTGCTGATCTGGCTCCTGCCAAGGTGGTCGGTCTCGATGCACGCGGCTTCATCTTCGGCGCCGCCCTGGCCTACCGGATCGGTTCGGGATTTGTGCCCGTTCGCAAGAAGGGCAAGCTGCCTTCCGCAACCATCTCCCATGCCTACGATCTCGAATACGGCTCCGCCGAATTCGAGATCCATTGCGACAGCATCCACCCCGGAGAGAAGGTTATCCTGGTGGATGATCTGCTGGCCACGGGTGGTACGGCCGCGGCCGCGGTGCATCTGCTCAAGCAACTCGGGGCGAACGTCCTGAGGACGCTTTTCGTCGTGGAGCTCGACGGGCTTGGCGGCCGTGATCAACTCGTCCCGATGGAAGTCCGCTCCCTGGTTCGGTTTCCGGCTTGAACTTGGGGGGATAGGTAACTGGGTTTCGGCAGTGGGGAGGTCCACCACCCCCGGATTGCCCAAGTGCCTATTCCCGAGATCCGATAACCTATCGGCGATCCCCGAAATCCACCCGGCCTCGTCGACCGAGGAATTCCCAGACGAGCCAAGCGATGGCAAGCGAGAGCACCGAGGCGGTGATGACATCGGAGGGATGGTGCGCCCCCAGCAGGATGCGGGCCAGGGCGATCGACCCAGCCGCGACCATGGTGACAATTCCCCAGGGAGGTGCAGCAAAAAGGAGAACACCGGCAAACCCCACGGCTGTGGCGGTGTGACCGGAGGGGAAGCTGTTGAAGTCGGCCGTGCCGATCAGCCACTTCCCGTCGTGGCGCGGTCCGTACCAGCCCTGCTCCGCCGCCGCCCGCGGACGGGTCCGTCCGGTCGTAAGGCGCGAGGCATTGACCGCCATGCCGGCAAGCGTCGAGGCGATCATTGCGGAAAGCAGGATGCGCTGCCACCGGACATTGCGCAGTTTCCGCGCAATCAGGAATCCAGCCCCTCCGAGCAGCATCAGCTCCGGCCAGTCGCCATAGCGGCTGAGCAGGGCAACGCCCGGAAGGCGGCTCCAGTGTCCGCCGTTCCATTCTAGAACGAGGCGCTCCACCGGCGCATCCAGTAGGAAGGAAGCCGTGATGGCGCAGGCCGCCAGCACGATGAGCAGAAGACCGGGCCCGAGGAAGCGTCGGAAGGAAGACATTCGAAAAGGCTGAAGGCTGAAGGCTGAAGGCTGAAGAAAAAAAGGATCCAGCCGACGAACATTGAACCCAGATTTCGCAATACAAGCATACCAACAGATCTGGACCGTTCACCCAGGTGGTAGTCGATCAGGTTAAAAAGGGTGAAGCGTTAGAAAGTTAAAAAGATGCATTCCAAGACTGCGCAATCATAACCCCAAGAGGCAGATCATCGCGGGGACAACGTTTCGTGATTCACGCAATCCCTTCAGTGCACATTGTAACTCTTCAACGTTCTAACCATTGAACCTATCTGAAAGTTTGTGTGTGGGTCATAACCTGAGAAAAGAAGGATATGACCAAGAAGAAGACAGTCAGTCGTAGCGATGAGCTCATTGAAGAGCTATTGGAAGTTTATGGT
Organism: Chthoniobacterales bacterium; assembly: GCA_044236545.1. Classification (GTDB taxonomy): domain Bacteria; phylum Verrucomicrobiota; class Verrucomicrobiia; order Chthoniobacterales; family UBA6821; genus UBA6821. Next base: position 535 of record JBIIGI010000027.1, on the reverse strand, counting down.
AACAGCCCTGAGGCGGTGCTTGGAGAGAATGGGCTTTTGATGGATTTGAAGAAGAGGATTGTGGAAAAAGCCCTTGCCGGAGAGTTGACGCATCACCTTGGCTATCCGGCTGGGGAGAAGCCGGAAGGGGTGGAGAACCACCGTAACGGGTACAGCAGCAAGAGGCTTTTGATGGAGGATGGAGTCATGAAGATTGAAGTGCCGAGGGATCGGGCGGGGAATTTTGAGCCTGTGCTTGTGCCCGAGGGCAGGAGCCGTTTTGAGGGGTTTGATGAGAGGATCATCGCCATGTACGGGAGGGGGATGACCGTTCGGGAAATCCAGGGCTTTTTAAAGGAGCAGTACAGAGTGGAAGTGAGTGCGGACTTCATCAGCACGGTAACCGACTCAGTGATTGAAGAGGTCACCGAATGGGTTGCGTAAAGATGTTTCTGTAAAATGGGTTAAGGGAGTGGAGAGTCGATGGGGTTCATGTTGAGGTAGATTTTTCCTGTGATCCACTCGTCGGAGATTTCACAGAGGAGAGCGGATACGA
>JBIIGI010000004.1:0-72488 GCA_044236545.1 Chthoniobacterales bacterium | reverse complement strand
GTTCCATTCGGCCTCGGACTTCAGTCCCCTTTTAACCTTTTAACGGTGTAACGGTTTTAACTCCCTAAAGGTGGATCCGGGAGATCCCTGAACCTGAATTCGAGAAGGGGAATGTCAGGGAAAGCGTCGTCAAAAGATGCCTGCATGAGTTTCATTCGGCCTCGGACTTCAGTCCCCTTTTAACCTTTTAACGGTGTAACGCTTTTAACTCCCTAAAGGTGGATCCGGAAGATCCCTGAACCTGAATTCGAGTAGGGGAATGTCAGGGAAAGCGTCGTCAAAAGATGCCTGCATGAGTTCCATTTGGCCTCGGACTTCAGTCCCCTTTTAACCTTTTAACGGTGTAACGCTTTTAACTCCCTAAAGGTGGATCCGGGAGATCCCTGAACCTGAATTCGAGAAGGGGAATGTCAGGGAAAGCGTCGTCAAAAGATGCCTGCATGAGTTCCATTCGGCCTCGGACTTCAGTCCCCTTTTAACCTTTTAACGGTGTAACGCTTTTAACCCTTCCAGGGACTCACCATCCGGGTGAACCGCTCAAACCTGTCAACACCGCTCTATTGAGCAATCCGGGTTTATACCTCTTAAAGTATTGACGCCTTATAAAGGGGCGATATAAATAAAGCCATGTTTACGCGCTTGCTTGGCTCCAAGCTTGAGAAGGCTTTGGCAAAGCCATTCGTCCATATTCTCTTTGGCGCTAGGCAGACGGGAAAGTCGTACCTGATCCGTCATCTGATTTCGGATCCCTCTCTGAGGTATGATTTTTCAAATCCCGCGGAGCGGACGAGAGTGTTAGCTGATCCGGGGATTTTTATCAGGGAGTGCGAGGCATTGGTAGCTAGGAGTGAACCCCACTTTGTGGTGGTGGATGAGGCGCAGAATGTGCCCGCGGTTTTCGATTCAGTTCAGCATCTCTATGATCAGGACAAAACGCGCTGGAGATTCGTCCTGCTTGGGAGTTCGGCCCGTAAGCTGAGGTTAACGGGGGCGAATCTTCTTCCCGGCAGGGCTCTGCTTCACAAGATGATGCCGCTCGTGCTAGGGGAGCGTTCAGCCAAGCCTGACAGTGAGTGCATGACGCCGATCAATACGGGAAGGGTTGCATCTCCGAGATTCCCGGATGCTGAATTGATGGAGCGGCTTGCCTATGGGGAATTGCCCGGTGTTGCCCTGCTTTCCGAAGAAGATCGTGGGGAGATCCTTCGATCCTATACAACGATATATCTGGAGGAGGAGATTAGGAGGGAGGGGTTGGTCAGGGATTGGGGGGCTTTCGTCAATTTCCTTCGACTTGCCGCAAGTGAATCAGGGGAGGAACTCAACTACGCTTCGATCTCAAGGCAGGTTGGCATCAGTCTGCCCACGGTGAAGTCTCATTACCAACTCCTGGAAGATATGTTTTTAGGGATCCGGGTGCCTGGATGGTCAAGGAGTCCCCGAAGAAATCTGGTATCCAATCCGAAGTTCCTGATTTTTGACACCGGCGTGCGTCATGCCGCAGCTGGTCTGAAGCCGGGTCTCGACACAGTAAATGCTAATCCGGGGCCCATTTTTGAACAATGGGTTGGGATCGAGCTATGGAAGCGGTTGCAGTACCTTGGAGGGAGCCTCCATCATGTAAGGAGCAAGGACGGGAGGGAGATTGATTATCTTGTCGAATTGAACGGGGAATTGATTCCCATCGAGGTGAAGTGGACGGATCGACCGTCTCACAGCGATGCCAGGCATCTGATTGCCTTTTTGAAGGATCACAAGGAGGCACAACAAGCATATGTCGTCTGCAGATGCCCGAAACCGCAAAAGCTGGCCGATGGAATCACGGCTCTTCCATGGCAAAATCTCTAAGGAACCGTCGGTTCCCTAATCCCAGGGGCGGAAGATGGGATATGGGATGGAGGATTAAGGATTAAGGATTAAGGATTAAGGATTAAGGATTAAGGATTAAGGATTAAGGATTAAGGATATTGGGGCTGAGTCGAACGGCGGCAGTCCAAAGATGGCGGGGTCGATGGGCGGCCTGTAGCATGGCTTCCTAGGTTAAAGCGGATTCTGTTACTTTTCTGGCTTCTTAAAACCAATCCTGTTACAGAATGGCCCTATGCGGGCATCATTAACCAAGAATCCGTTACCTATTCACTCGGGGGAGGTTGTGATCTCCACCGAGCAGAATCGTGTGGCAATCCATCGGGCTAAGTAGAGTTGATCAAATTTGACGTGGTTAGGAAAAAAGTCCTACAATTGCGTTATGCCAAAAGTGTGTGAATTCTTCGGAATTGAAATCGTCTTCAATTACCGGGGGAGCACAACCCGCCCCATTTTCATGCGCGCCATGGAGGGCGTGAAGGTCTTTTCTCGATCAGCCCTCTGGCCTACATGAGGGGTGATCTTACACCCAGGGCGGTTGCCCTTGTCATTGAATGGGCTATGCTTCACTTGGGTGAGTTGTCAGTATGCTGGCAACTCGCAAGAGAAATGAAGCCGATCCCCCAGATTGCACCCTTGGAATAGGACGAAAGATGCAACAGACACTGACATCGGAAGCAACCCAACTGGTCGATGCCCGCTCGATGGGGGGGCAGGTTGTGCGCTTGAAGTTCAAGGATGGGCGTGTGTTTGATCTGGATCTCTTTCCTGATCTGGAATCATTGGAGGGGCCATTGGTGGAACCGCTCAAGGATCCGTTGGTCTTTTCCAAACTGGAAATCAAGTATGGTGCACTGCTGTTTCCCACGGGTTTGGATTATGGCCCCGATATTCTGAGGGTCTGGTGCGAGAATGGTTCTGTGGAGGGGCAAGAGGTGACCGATAAACTCGCTCATCGTTATCTCGAGGGAACTGATGCGCCTACGGCGCAGGAGATGGTAGTTGGAAGTTAGGAGATGGGGGGAATGCGCCGAGGCGCGGAGGATGGGATGCGCCCCGGAGGGGCGGAAGATGGGATATGGGATATGGGATATGGGATTAAGGATTAAGGAGCCTGCCCATCAGAACTTCCGTTCCAACATTGCGAGCCCAGTCCAACAGCCCAACAGCAGGCGGGATGATCAGCCGGCGTGTTCGCGGGGTGTGCGTCCGGTCAGTTTCCTGAAGGTTTTGGCGAAGTGGAACTCGTCGTGGAATCCGAGCAGGTCGGCCAGTTCCTTGTTGGTGAATCGGTGCCGTGCCAGGAGGGAGCGTGCCCGTTCGATCCGTCGCCCCAGCGCGTAGCGACCCGGTGGCTGGCCCGCGATGAGGGCGAATTTTTTCCGGAAGTTCTTGTAACCCATCCCGCATTCCGCGGCGACGGCACGGAGTCCGCGTTCGCCCTCGACTTGACGGCGCTCAAGCAGGTCGAGGGCGTGCAGGAACCATTCCGGTTGGGCCGGTCCGCGGGGCGCCTCCGCCCGGTTGGCGAAGATCCGGGCCATCATGCACTGCCAATGGCACGTTGCATCAAGCATGGTGACGCCCCGGCGGCCCAGTAGCCCGAAGAATTCCTGCATGAGCGGTAGTCCGCGCTCGGGTGGATGCCAGGGGAAGACGGGGCGGCGGATGTCGAGGAGGCCGCTCTCCCGCCATGCCTCGAAGGCAGGGCCCCTGAAGCAGACGTAGAGCTCGTCCCATTCCCCGCCGGCAGGTGGTCCGTAGGAGTGGGCCAGTTCGGGAAAGACGAGGATCACATCGCCGGGCCTCACCGGCATCTCGGTGCCGCGGTCGTCGTGATAGCTTCCAGCTCCTCCCACGAGATACACGAGGGCCCATTGATCGAAAACCCGTGGTTTTTGGCGTGAAATGCCGCGCGATCCCGCGAGCGTGCCTGCCAGCGTCAGATCACCAATGCCTGAAGAGCCACGTGGTAACGGCGCAAGGGAGGACTTCCAGCGGTTCGGCGAGGGGAGTCTCATTTACCAGAAACTACATGTCTTTTACCAAAGGAGCCATTCCAAAATAGCGCCGTTCCGACGATAGGTTTTCCATGCAAACAACACTGCATCCCGCAACAGTCAAACGCACCATCACCTCGATCGGTCACGAACTCGAAACCGACGAGCATTCCTTCGGCTGGCTCGAGGACTCCTCGGCGATCCGGAACAACCCCGAGGCGCTCCGCAAAAGCATGGAGGAGAACGGATACCTCTACATCAGGGGATTCTTCCCCCGGGACATCATTCTGGAAGCCCGCATGGCGCTGTTGAACACGCTCGAGCCGGGGGAGATCTTCGAGCCGGGCGAACCACTTGCCGACGGGATCCTCAAACAGGGAGTCCATCCGAAATTCAACGACACGGCCTGGAAAAACCAACCAGCGCTCAACCGCGTGGTCTTCGGCCCCGAAGTGAAGGAGTTCTACACCGGCTTCCTCGGGGGAACGATCCGGCATTTCGACTATGTCTGGCTCCGTACCATGGGATGCGGTCACGGGACTCCCCCTCATTGCGACATCGTCTACATGGGACGCGGAACACACCGCCTCTACACCGCCTGGGTCCCCTACGGCGAGGTGCCGCTGGAAGTCGGCGGCCTCATGATCCTGGAAAAATCGCACCTTCAGGCGGAGCGCATCAAAAACTATCTCGAGTCGGACGTCGATACGAGCTGCACCAATATCCCGGGTCACGACGGGTGGAAGCACGGCGGCCAGCTCTCCAATAATCCGCGCTCCCTCCGACAGAAGTTCGGGGGACGCTGGCTCACCTCGGAGTTCAGCCCCGGTGACCTGCTCACCTTCCGCATGGACACCATCCACGGCAGTATCGACAACACCACCCAACGCATCCGCCTCTCCACCGACACGCGCTACCAGCGCGCGGACGAACCGGTCGATGAACGCTGGGTCGGTGAGAACCCGATCGCCCACGGCCCTGCCGGCAAGCGCGGTTTGATCTGCTAGCGTTTTCCCGATCGGATTGTTTCCCAGCTCCTGAAAACCGCCCGTGAACCGGGCGGCTTTCTTCGTTTCGGATGCGTCCGCGTTTTGCGTGAATGAGCGCTTTTCATCATCCTGATCATCCGCTCTGATGATGCGGATTCCCGTTCTCATACGGAGGGGATTCCACATCACAACCCCCATGACCAATCTCCCCGCGATGTTCCGTTCCCCCGATGGAAAAAGCTACGCCGTGACGTTTGCCCTCGTCTCGACGCTCTTTTTCCTCTGGGCCTTCTGCAACTCCATGATCGACACCATGGACAAGCATTTCCAGGATCTGCTCCATCTCAGCCGCTCCCAGTCGGCATGGGTCCAGTTCGCCCACTACCTCGGCTATTTCCTGATCGCGCTCCCCGCCGGCTGGCTTGCCCAGAAATTTGGCTACCGCAGGGGGATCATCACGGGCCTGCTCCTCGTCTCGCTGGGCGGGTTCTGGTTCATCCCGGCAACCCATATCCAGCAGTTCTGGGCCTTCCTGCTGGGGGTCTGCCTCGTGGCCATGGGGCTGACCTTCCTGGAGACGATCGCCAATCCCTACGCAACGGTGCTGGGTGACCGGCGCTACGCGGCCGCCCGCATCAATCTTGCAGCATCCTTCAACGGGCTCGGCTGGCCCCTGGGCCCGATTGTCGGGGGGATGTTCTTCTACTCGGGCGAGGGGGCGGAGGCGGCCAACAAGACGCTCTACATTCCCTACCTGTTCCTTGCGGTCTTTGTCCTGCTGATCGCGGCCCTCTTCACGGTGGCTCCGCTGCCGGAACTCGACACCGAGGATGCCTACGGATCGGCGGAGGAGGAGGCTCCCGCGGGCTCGATCTGGCGCCATCTTCACTTTCCCGGGGCCGTGGTCGCGCAGTTTTTCTACGTTGCCGCCCAGGCGGGCATCTTCAGCTTTTTCATCAACTACATCGTCTCGGACACCCCTCCGCTGCCGGAGTGGCTCACCGGTTCCTGGCTGATCGGCGGGGCCAAGGGGGTCCATCATCAGGCGCTGAACGGTCTGGATTTCTTCAGTGAAAAGGGGGCGACAAGCCTTCTGAGCATCGCCTTCCTGGTCTTCGTGGCGGGGCGCTTCACCGGCTCGTGGCTCTCGGCCGCAGTGAAGCCACATCTCCTGCTGGGACTCTACGCCCTCATCAATGCGCTGCTGATGGCCGTGATCTTTCTGAAGCTCGGTTGGATCTCGGTGGCGGCTCTCTTCCTGAGCTTCTTCTTCATGTCGGTGATGTTCCCGACGATCTTTGCCCTCGGGATCTGGGGACTCGGGAAACGCGCCAAGATCGCCTCGGCCTACATCGTCATGGCGATCATGGGAGGGGCTCTCATGCCGAAGCTGATGGGATGGTGCAGCGACGAATACGGGGTGTTCAGCGGCTGGTACGGACGGATTCAGGAACAGGGTGAGGTCGACAAACTGATGTCTCCGGGGTTCATTGTGCCGCTCTTTTCATTCCTGGTCATCGCGCTCTACGCCTTCTCCTGGGCCCGACTGAGTGGCAACGCCGGTGACGCTGTGAAGATCAGCCGGGGAGGGCACTAGGCTGTTGGGCTGTTGGGCTGTTGGGGTGGCTTGGATCCCATCTGCTATCTACAATTTGACGCCACTTCCTCCCGGAAGCCGTGGCGCCCTTTCAGGGCTGTTCGCTGCGCTCTCAGTCTACCGCGCCGCTTCCAAGCGGCTTGGTTCCTATATCCTATATCCCATCTTCCGCCCCGCAGGGGCGCCTCCCGCTACTTCGTCTCAACCGCCTATCTCCCGCCCGTGAGCGATGGCCAGCATCCGCGGAGAGAGGGATGGTGAATCTTGAGGGATGGGTTCGAGCGGATCCATCCCGGATGCCCGTGTTCATTCACGAAGGCGACCCCGATCGGCATTTCCGTTTGCTCATCAGCCAAGAGGGTCATTTCCTCCCGGGCCTTGTCGGAAACCATGATCCACTCTTCCTTCAGGGCGACTGGATCCAGGTTCCGCGCTTGAATCTCCTCCAGCTTTGCGGGATCGATCCGGGCAAACCTCATCATCATCTTGAACAGCGACAGCGGATTGAAACCCGGATCCTTTCCACAAGCTGCCCAGACAATTGATTCCAAGGGAAAACGGCGGGAAAGCTCGACCATGTCGACATAATCACGCGTCTCCATCCGGGCGGATAAGGCCAGCGCCTTGTTTGTGGCCATGTCGAAGAGATGCAGTCTCCATCCCAACAACTCGTCGGGAACGATTGGAAAAAAACGAAACGCCGAATCATGAGCCCAGTCCAGCTCAAGTTTCTCACCGTCCCTCGTGACATAGGCCTTCCTGAAGGAAACCGGCTTCGACCACTCATTGTCACGCCCGACCTTCTGCACATGAAAACCGGATTCCTCCAACGACCTCACGTCCTGCTCGCTTGCGATGACCAGATCCTCCACCGCTTCGTGGAAGAAATCGAAATCCCTTGAATACCGGGACGAATTCTCAGGCGCGTTCAGCACCAATCCTCCGGCCACATGGCTCTGCTCCGAACGATTGGAGACCAGAACCTTCAGAACCTCCTTCTGGAACGGCGTGAGGGGCATTCGTTGGCTGTTACAGAGAGCGCTGCAACTCTGCGGCGGCATCCCAGGCCCTCTTGTCCCCGTAATCACGGAGATGCTCGATCACCAACCTCACATCGTCGGTGAAACGAATCGCGGCATCCGGATGACGGAACCAAAAACACTCCGAAAAACGGCGCACGAGATCCGCCGCGCGATCCGCCACCTCGGGGGAAGCCGGCACTCGCTCGGGAGCTTTGTCAACTTGGCCAACGCTTCTCATCCCCATGAATCTATGGCATCGCCGGCCCATTGACAACATCAGTGGAGGCTTGGGCTGTTGGCTGCCGCCTTTGACTCAGTCCCCAACTCCTATCTCCTCTATCCCATCTCCATGCTCGCTCGGCGCATCAGCCCGAACTCCTATCCTCTATCTACATCTCCTGCGCCACGGCGCATCCCGCCTTCGACTTGGGATTGTTGGCCCAAAAGTTGCTTGCCTTCTCTTGTTGCATCATCACCCTTGGGGTGATGGCAGGAATGGAACTCATCGCGGGAGTCGCGCAGCAGCAGGCTCTCTCGCCGCAGATGCAGCAGAGTCTGCAACTCCTGCAGACTCCCGTGGCGGAACTCCGCCAACTCGTGGCTGCCGAGCTGGCCTCCAATCCCCTTCTGGAGGAGGAGCCGCCGCAGGCTGAACGATCCGATCCCGCCGAGCCGCCGCCGGAGGATTCAGCCGCCGAGCCATCCGCGGGCATCACCTCGTCGCTGCATGAGGAATGGCGGGACTACATGCCGCAACATTCCGGATCCGGCACGTTTTCTGCCGAGGCGGAGGAGCGCAGGAGGCATCTTTTCGACTCACTCTCCACGCGCCCGACGCTCCGTGAATTCGTCATCGGGCAGGCGGCCGGCTTTGATCCCGGGGAGTGTGAGTTGGTCGGGCTGATCGCCGGAAACCTTGACCAGGACGGTTACCTCCGCACTTCCCGGGAGGAGTTGGCCCTCTCGGCGGGGGTTCCCGAACATGTTCTGGAGGGGGTGCTGGCAAAGGTGAGGGAATTCGAACCCCCAGGAGTCGGAGCACGCGATCTTGCCGACTGCCTGGTCCTGCAGTTGCAACGGCGGGGTGAGGGGAATGGTCTGGCCGTCAGGATCCTGCGCCACCATCTTGGAAGGCTTGCCAGGCATCGCTACGATGAGATCGCGAGGGAGTTGCGCGTTCCCATCTCCGATGTCTCCGCCGCGGCGAGGCTGATCGCCACGCTCGAGCCGAAACCGGGACGTCCCTATGCGGAGGCCCATGAGCAGGGCGTGATCCCCGACCTGATCGTGGTCCCGAAGTCCGACGGGGATGGTCTGGAGGACGGTTTCCTTGTCCGCTTGAACGAGGAGGAGCTTCCACGCCTCAAGATCAACAAGGAATACAAGGAGCTGCTTGCCGGACGCGGCCAGAACGAGGAGTTGCTTCTCTATCTCAGGGAGAAGATCCGCGGCGCCCGGTTCTTCATGCGCAGTCTGGAGCAGCGTCAGCAGACCCTTCTGGCCATCGGCAACCAGATCGTCTCCCGCCAGGAGGAGTTTTTCCGCCGTGGCACCTCCGCCCTCAAGCCACTCATCATGGCGCAGATTGCCGACGCCGTGGGTCTCCATGTCACCACGGTGAGCCGCGCCGTTTCCGGCAAGTACATGGAAACCCCACAGGGACTCTTCGAGATACGCTATTTCTTCACGCCGGGTTTCCAGAATTCCGACGGCAGTTCGGTCAGCAACGAGACGGTCAAGGAAGCGATCCGCGAGATGGTGGAGAAGGAAATGCCCCGCACCCCGCTGAGTGATCAGGAGATTGTCGAGGCGCTTGCGGAGGGGGGCCTCAAGGTTGCCAGGAGAACCATCGCAAAATACAGGGAGCAACTCGGGATTCTGCCGAGCCATCTGCGGAAATCCTGCTAGCTTTATAAACCATGATTCTCCGACCCGACGAGCAACAGATACGCAATCTCCTTTCCAAGGTCCCTTACCCGGGGTTCAGCCGTGACATTATCTCCTTCGGCGTGGTCCGCGGCATCACGATCGGAACCGAGGTCGTTGTCCAGTTGGTGATCGCGACCAATGACACGGGAGTCGCATCGGAGCTTCGCAACCGCGTCGCGCAGGCCCTTGCCGCCGAGGCGGGGATGCCCCCGGTGAAGGTCCTGGTGGATGTGCAGGCACCCGTCCAGTCCGGAGGCCAGGGGCCGGTTCCGATTCCCGGAGTGCGCCATGTGATCGCCGTGGCAAGCGGCAAAGGCGGGGTCGGTAAATCGACGGTGGCCGTCAATCTCGCCGCGGCGCTTCATGCCAAGGGACTGCGTGTCGGTCTCTGCGACTGCGACCTCTATGGTCCGAGCGTCGCCATGATGTGCGGTGCCAAGGAGCGTCCCTATGCCGACGAGGAGGGCCGGATCGAGCCGGTGATTCGCCATGGCCTCCGCATGATGTCGATGGGGTTGCTTCTTGAGGAAGATTCCCCGGCGGTCCTGAGGGGCCCGATGGTGACACGTTATACTCAGCAGTTCCTCCGCAACGTCCTCTGGGGCGATCTGGATGTGCTGGTTCTTGATCTCCCGCCAGGCACGGGTGACATCCAGTTGACGATCGTGCAGACGGTCCCGCTGGCCGGTGCGGTGATCGTGACGACGCCGCAGGAAGTGGCCCTGATCGATGCGCGCAAGGCGGTCTCGATGTTCGCCAAGACGAATGTGCCGATTCTCGGAATCCTTGAGAACATGTCGGGATTCATCGATCCCGAGGGGCGCCGGCATGAGATCTTTGGCAGCGGGGGAGGGGAGAGGGAGGCGTTGCGCCTGGGAGTCCCGTTCCTCGGCTCCCTTCCTCTGGATCCCGCGCTCAGGATCGCGGGCGACGAGGGCACTCCATTGACCATTTCATCACCCGGAAGTCCGGTTTCCCTGACGATCTCGGATGTGGCGGGGAAGCTTGCCGCCTCGATCAGGAGTAGCTGAAGGATCCTCGCTGTTTTCAGGGGGTAATGAAGGAAGTCAGGGGAAAATCAGGAAATCAGGAATTGCTTGCCAGGTCGTTGCTTCGCAACCGCTATGGCTTCCCGCAACGGCCTCTTTGGGATTAAACCCAAAATTTGCATTGGGATCACGGAATTGAGAGAGGTTAAAAGGGTTAGAACGTTACAGAGTTAAAATGATTACCGCGAGAGCCCAAGCTCTGGAGTCCCGGAGGAAACATCCGTAGCAACGAAGCGAAGTACTGAGCAGAGACTTGAATAAAAAAAGGCAGTTTCAGCACCTTGTAACATTTTAACGTTTGAACTTTTGGTTCTTCGCTATCATGAGTGGGTGGCAGTAGGATCCTGAAGAATCACCACCCAGCCCCTTGTCCTTAAAGAGGAACAAAAGAGCCAAGGGATTTTTGAATATGGAACTCAGGAACTCAGGAAGAGAAGCTGAAGAAGGTATGGATGCGATAAGTTCTCTTGATACTTGGTGCTGTGGCTGGCCGGACCGCTACTTTGCATCCTTGATGGATTGTTCTGAGTTGAAAACTTTCTCGCCGGTTTCATTTGCTTGTCTGGCCGTTACTTCATGAGTTGGCTGGCCCGGCCGTTGCTACGCATCCATTACGGCTGAGTTCCATATTTTTTCCCCTGCCTTCTCCCTTACCCACTGGAAACAGCGAGGAGCCGAACTTTTTAACTCCCTGAGGCCCCACCATCCGGGTGAACCATCCAGACCTGTCGCCGCATCCCTATCGCATAATCTGGATTTGATCAGCGGTTTCTCAGCTTCCGGCTTCCAGCATCCTCGAGGCGCGGCGTGCGGAGCCCAGAAGGGCGGCCTCATCGTTGAGGACGATGTTGAGCGGCATGGTCTCAAGCAGGGGCCTGAGACGTCCCTTGTTCAGAAAGCTCTCAAGGAAGCGCGGGTCTTGCAGGAAGGGAAGGATCTTTGGAGGAATCCCCCCCGCGAGAAACACGCCTCCCGTGGCCATGGTCTTAAGGGCCATGTTGGAAGCCTCGGCCCCCAGCGCGTGGAGAAAGAGATCCATGGTGGCCCCGCAGAGAGGGCAGTCACCGACCGCTGCGTGCCGGCTGATCACTCCCGCGTGATCCGATGAGATCATTTCACGGGAGACTGATTCCGTTTCCGCATGGCGGCCGGTATCCCTGAGAAAGCGGTAGATATTGGGGATCCCGGTGCCGGAGACGATGCGTTCGAAGCTGACACTGCCGAATTCCCGGCGAAGAAAAACGAGCAGTTCCTGCTGAAGCTCGTCGGTCGGTGCGAAGTCCGCGTGTCCTCCCTCGCACGCCCAGGGCGTGTGCCGCGCTCCGTCCCAGAACAGGCCGGCCTCGCCGAGACCGGTTCCAGGGGCGATGACGCACTGGTTTCCCTGGCGTGATCCCTTCCCGGCCTGAAGTTCGGCGAGATCCGTCTGCCGAAGTTCGGAGATCCCGTAGGCGGTCGCCTCGAGATCGTTCAATACGGTGACCCGGGGGATCCCCAGCAGTGAGGGGAGGGCTCCGACCTCGATCTTCCATCCGAGATTCGTCGGGGTGACGAAGCCTCCGACATTCGGACCCGGGATGCCGAAGCACGCCGCCTCGAGGGGTGCAGCAAGGCTGACACCCCCGAGGAAAAGGCGGACCATCTCCTCCAGGGATCCGTGCTCGGCACTTCGGAACTTCGCCTCGTGGAGGCGGGTCAACTCCGCACCGTCGCGAAAAACGGCGACGCGGAAGTTGGTGCCGCCGAGATCCCCGGCGAGAATCAGGGCAGGTGAGGAGCTCATCTTCCCGGGATCAAAGGCGGATGACTTTCGCTGATGAGATGTCGGCGTCGGCGGTCAACTTGGCCAGAAGGCTCTCGTCGGGTGCCGAGTCGAGGTTGAGCAGCGTGAGAGCCTGACCTCCGACCTCGTTGCGGCTGAGCGACATGCCTGCGATGTTGACCTTGCTGCCGCCGAGGATGGTGCCGAGGTGGCCGACGATGCCGGGACGGTCCTTGTTCTCGAGGAGAAGGATCGTGCCGGAGGGGATGCCCTCGACGAAGCGGCCGTTCACCGTGACGATGCGGGGCTTGGAGCCATAGAGGGTGCCTCCGACCGAAGCGGTGACGCCATCCTGGGTGATGGAGACCTCGATGAGATCGGTGAACTCGCCGGCCTCGCTCTGGCGCGTCTCCACGACCTCGAGTCCGAGGTTGGCAAGGATGGCGGGTGCGTTGACGGGGTTGACGTCGTTTCCGTGCGTGTGACGGAGGAATCCGGTGACGAGTGAGCGGGTCACCGCGGTGAGGTCGTGCTCGACGAGGCGTCCGCTGTAGCGGATGGAGAGTTTCTCGGCGCGCTTCGGGGCGATCTGCGCAAGGAAGAGGCCGAGCTTGCCGCCAAGCTCGATCCAAGGCCCCAGCGTGGAGATGGTCTTGGCGTCGATGTTGGGCATGTTGACCGAGTTGCGGATCTCTCCCTGCAGAAGCGTGGCCCGCACTGCCTCGGCAATCTCGATGCCGACGAGTTCCTGGGCCTCCGCCGTTGAGGCGCCGAGGTGAGGGGTGAGCACAAGGTTGGGAACGTCGCGGTGGGACCACTCGGCCGGGAGAGGTTCCACATCGAAGACGTCGAGCGCCGCGCCGCCGATCTGGCCGCTCTTGAGTCCCTCGGCGAGAACTTCCTCGTCGATGAGGCCGCCACGGGCGCAGTTGACAATGCGCACGCCTTTCTTGAGGAGGGGGAGCTGCTTCCGGCCGATCATGTGACGGGTCTCCTCTGTCAGAGGCATGTGGACGGTGATGAAATCCGCCTGGGGGAGGATGTCATCGACCTTCTCGACGACCTCGACCTGGAGGGAGCGGGCCTTGCTGGCGGAGATGTAGGGGTCGTAGGCGAGGACCTTCATGCCGAAGGCGATCGCGCGGCGGGCGACCTCGGTGCCGATGCGACCCATGCCGAGGATGGCGAGTGTCTTGCCGTGGAGTTCGACTCCCTCGAATTTTTTGCGGTCCCACTTGCCTGCCTTCATGCTGGCGTCCGCCTGCGGGATGAAGCGGGCGGTTGCGAGCATCAGGGAGAAGGCGTGCTCGGCGGTGGAGATCGTGTTGCCGCCCGGGGCATTCATGACGATGACGCCGTGCCTGGTGGCGGCTTCCACGTCGACGTTGTCGATGCCGACGCCGGCGCGTCCGACGACCTTGAGGTTCTTGGCGGCTTCAAAGACAGCTGGCGTAACCTTGGTCTGGCTGCGGACGACGAGGCCGTGGAACTCGGGAATGATCTTGATCAGCTCCTCCTCCTTGAGGCCGGTCTTGACCACGACCTCGACGACTCCCCCCTCTGCAAGGGCCTCGACTCCACGGGTTGAAACGGGGTCTGCGACAAATACTTTTGGAATGGTGCTCATGAACGTTGCTGTGTGTTTGGGTTTTAACTGGTGCCGGTGTCGAAAGGGGGGCGACGACCGACGGGGTGAAAAATGTGATGAACGGGACCGCAAGGATTTACTAGGACTTCGCCTTGTCCGCAAACCGAAACAAAAAAATCGATTTCCAGGGGAATTCCCGGTAACCATCACGGGCGAAATCCATCCCATGGACGATCAAACATCCCCTTCAGCCTCGGAATCGGCGGAACCCGACCACCCGGAGCGGGGCTCCTCTTTATCCGCCGGGGATGAGGCAAGCGCGCTCACTATCCCGGAACCGCGCGGCGTCGAGGCACCGGCGCCACCCGAACGAAGGCGCAGAAAAAACAAGGATCGCGCTTCCGTTTTCCAGAGGAACAAATCAAACAGTCGCCGCGAAAGGGACAGGAGATCCAGCAAGAGGGGGGGAGGGGGATCAAACGAGCGCGTTGTCGGAAGATTTCTGGCCATCGGATCGATTCTGCTCGGTCTGGTGACGGCTTTTTTTGCAGGGGTACTCACTGCGGGAAAGTCCTCCGATGAGGCCGCTGTCGTGACCGGAGCCGAGGAAACCCATGTCGTTCTGCCAACCACGGAGGCGGCGGCCCTTCTGGACGGCGGTTTTGCCGCTTTGGGCGGAGGGAATGCCGACAAGGCGCTTCTGGAGTTTCAAAAGGCGCAGGAGCGCCAACCCGCGCTCTTCGGAACCGACTACCTGATCGCACTGGCAGCCCATCAGGCAGGGGAAAAGGCGCTGGCCCTCCAAGCGGCCCAACGCGCGGTGAACAAGCACGAAATGGAGGAGGAGGCCCGCGTGCTGATCGCGTTGTCCGAAAACTCCAGGGGGAAGGAACCCGGCAAGGCCGTTCAGCAATTGGTCGACCCGGTTGCATCGATGGAAAGCGCTTTCCGACGCTACGCCGCGCTCCATCCCGCGGACCCCTCCATTTACTGCCATTGGGGTGATTTCCTCCGCTCGCAGGGATCCTACCGGAGCGCCGCCGACACCCTGCACAGGGGAGGGTTGCGAACCGACCCGACCGCCAGCAATCAGGTCATCTCTGCGAAGGAATCGCTGGCACGGCTTCAGAACGATCCCTCCGCGGCTCCCCCCCCACTCACGGAGATCGGCACAATGTCCGGGGAGGCCGCCCTCACGGCGGCTTGTTCGTCGCTCAGGAGCAACCGGAAAAGCGACGCGCTGCTATTTCTGGAGCGGGCGAGGGAATTCTACTCCCCGCGCGACTTCCGTGAACTCATGAACGATTGTGCGTTCGATGAATACCGCACCGATCCCGGGCTGAAGGCATTCCTAGCCAAGATCTCCGGAAACGCATCGTGAGGGGGCGGTTTCGGAGTCGCTTCGCCGACACTCTAGGAGCAACTTTGTGAAAAATTTCACAAGCTCTCAAAAAGCGCTTGCCACCACGGTCTTTGTGGACTTTCATCTACCCCTTCAATTTTTCTAGGATTCCCAGACGACACCCATGGTTTTTGCACCTTCACTGATCGCCAGCGCGGAACTTGCAGCCGAGACGCCCGAGTTCCTCAGCAAGTCTTTTCTGGCCTGGTTCACCAACTCCATCCTGGTCACCGCGATCGTGCTCGGCGTGATCGTCTGGATCGTGCGTTCCTGCACCCGCAAGATCGAGGTGATCCCCGGCTTCGGTCAGAATTTCCTGGAGTCGGTGGTCGAGGGTTTCTACGGCGCTGTCGAGGGAATCCTCGGTGACAAGATGGCGAAGAAGGCCTTCGGACTGCTCGGTACCCTCTTTATCTTCATCCTCATCTCGAACTGGTTCGGCCTGCTGCCGGGTGTCGGCTCGATCGGTTGGGGGGTGAAGGATGGGTTTCTCTCCCTGAGCGCCCTGCATACACCGCTCCTGCGCCCGGGCACCGCAGACATGAACATGACCATCGCCATGTCGGTCGTCTCCATGGTGCTCTGGTTCTACTGGACCATGCAGGTGACGGGTCCGACCGCCTTCATCAAGGAGCTTTTCGGAGTGAAGGGGGGGATGACCGGCCCGATCCTGTTTCTGCTCGTTCCTCTCTTTCTCTTCGTCGGGGTCCTGGAGGTGGTTTCCATCCTGGTTCGACCCGTCTCCCTCTCCCTCCGACTCTACGGCAACATCTTCGCGGGCGAGAACATGCTCGCAACGATGATCAACATCGGCCACCTCTTCAACTGCCCCCAGTGGCTGACCTCGGTTCTCAGTTGCATCATTCCGATTCCCTTTTATTTCCTTGAACTGCTCATCGGATTCCTTCAGGCGATGGTATTCACGCTTCTAGTGCTCGTTTATCTCCAGCTTTCAACATCGCACGAGGAACACTGATCGTTTCATTTTCAGACTTTTGACCGTCGGGATCATGCAGGACGTGGACGACGGCCGAAAAACAAAACCAACCCAAACACCCACATCACATGCTACCAACCATCATCGCTGAAGCCGTCGCGGCCGGAGTGACCGGAAGTTTCACCCTCGGCGTCGCCGGCGCAGGATCCGCCATCGGCATCGGTCTTATCGGAGCCCGCATGGTCGAGGCCATCGGTCGCAATCCCGGAACCCTTCCCAAGGTCCTCATGATCGGCATTCTGACGATCGCTCTGGCTGAGGCCATTGCGATCTTCGGTCTGATCTTCGCCTTCCAGGGCCGCTAAGAGCATTCCCTTGCCGAGGGGTGCCTTTCACTTACGAAAGGCACCCCAAAGCAGGATGATCCTTTCATTCACCCAGAGAGAACCACACAGCAGATGTCACCAGAAAAATCAGGAATCCTAGCCCAGTTCGGAGTCGATTGGCCGCACTTCATCGCCCAGTTGGTTCTCTTCCTTATCGTCTATTTCGTCCTGAACCGCTTTGCCTTCGCCCCCTTGCTCAAGATCCTCGAGGAGCGCCGCAAGCGGATCGAGGAGGGGCAACTCAATGCCGAGAAGATCAAGAAGCAGTTGGCCGAGGCCGAACTCCGCTATCAGGAGGTCCTTCGCAAGGCCAATGACGACGCCCAGATCCTGCTCGAGGAGTCCCGCAAGAACAACGAGGCCTTCTCCCAGCGTGAAATGGAGAAAGCCGTCAAGGAATCCGCCGCCATCGTGGAGCGCGCCCGCCATGAGATCACGTCCGAGCGCAACCGCATGGTCGACGAGGTGAAGCGCGAGATGGTTTCCCTGGTCGTCAAGACGACTGCCAAGGTAGCAGGGAAGGTTCTCTCTCCCGAGGATCAGAAGCGCCTCAGTGAAGATGCCGCCAAGGATCTCGCCGCCTAGTTTCTCAGCCAATTCCCCATACCATGCAGATCCCCAAGGAAGCACGCCGGATGGCACGCGAACTTTTCGACGCATCGCTCGACGCATCGGGCCGTCCCGATGCCGCGAAGTCGCTCAAGGTCGCCGATCTGCTGGTCAAGTCCGCCCCCCGGCACACCCTTCAGATCCTCAAGGAATACACCCGCCTGATCCGTCTGGAGATGCAGAAGCATCACGCCGTCATCGAGAGCGCCGCTCCCGTCGACGACCAGACCCGGGCCTCCATCCTCAAATCGCTTGAAAAGCGTGACGGGGGATCCGTGACCCTCGAGACAAAGGTCGATCCGTCGCTCATCGGCGGATCACGTATCCGTCTCGGCAGCGAGGTTTGGGACGCCACCGTGGCTTCCCGCCTGAATGCCCTTGCTTCCTGATACCGAACACCACATTCACAAACACCCACTCCACCTTCCTCTTAACACCCACACACCATGAGCAACCTCCTGCAAGAACTTGAATCGAAGATCGACGGACTCGCCAACTCCACCGTCACCAAATCGGATGTCGGAACCGTCCGTGAGATCGGCGACGGCGTCGCCCGCATCGAGGGCCTTGGCGGCGTCATGCTCAACGAGATGCTTGAGTTCCCCGGCGGCATCTACGGCATTGCGCTCAACCTTGAGGAGACCGAGGTAGGAGCGGTCGTGCTCGGCGACTACACCTCCATCTCCGAGGGTGACGAGGTGAAGGCCACCGGCCGCCTCCTCGAGGTTCCCGTCGGCAAGGAACTCCTTGGCCGCGTTGTCGATTCTCTCGGTCAGCCCATTGACGGCAAGGGACCGATCCAGTCCAAGAAGTTCTATCCCGTCGAGAAGATCGCCCCGGGCATCATCAAGCGCCAGAGTGTCAGTCAGCCTCTCTCGACCGGAATCATGTCGGTCGACGCGATGATCCCCATCGGTCGCGGCCAGCGTGAGCTCATCATCGGAGACCGCGCGACCGGCAAGACAACGATCGCCATCGACACAATCATCAACCAGGCGAAGATCAACCGCGTCGGAGAGGCTTCCGGTGATCCCAAGTTCCGTCCCGTCTACAGCATCTACGTTGCCGTCGGACAGAAGAACGCCAACATCGCCCGCGTCGTCGACATCCTTTCCGCCAACGACGCCCTCCGCGACACGATCATCGTTTCCGCGCCCGCTTCCGACAGCGCCACCAACCAATACCTCGCCCCCTTCGCCGGTGCGGCCATGGGCGAGTGGTTCATGGACAACGGCATGGATGCGCTGATCGTGTTCGACGATCTCTCCAAGCACGCCGTCGCCTACCGACAGGTATCCCTGCTCCTCAAGCGCCCCTCCGGCCGTGAGGCGTATCCCGGCGACGTCTTCTATCTCCACAGCCGCCTTCTCGAGCGTTCCGCACGCCTGAGCACCAAGGCCGGCAACGGATCGCTCACCGCGCTTCCGATCATTGAGACCCAGGCGGGCGACGTCTCGGCCTACATCCCGACGAACGTCATCTCGATCACTGACGGACAGATCTACCTCGAGACCGATCTCTTCTACCAGGGCATCCGTCCCGCCATCTCGGTGGGTCTCTCGGTTTCCCGCGTCGGTTCCGCCGCCCAGATCAAGGCGACCAAGCAGGTGGCCGGAAAGCTCAAGGGCGATCTCGCCCAGTTCCGCGAACTCGCCGCCTTCGCCCAGTTCGGCAGCGATCTCGACGCCCGCACCAAGGCCCAGCTCGACCGCGGCCAGCGCATCGTCGAGCTCTTCAAGCAGCAGCAGTACAATCCGCAGGCCGTCGAGCTGCAGGTTGCCATCCTCTGGGCGATGCAGAAGGGCTACTTCGATGCGATCGCCGTTGATCGTGTGAAGGATTTCCAAAACCAGCTCGCCCAGTTCATGAACACCCGCAAGGAGGCCGTTCTCACCAGCATCCGCACGAAGGGTGCGATCGATGCGGACATCGAGAAGGAACTCACGACCGCAGTCGACGAGTTCAAGGTCATCTTCCGCTAAGGGATCAAGGAACCCAGGAGAAGAACGGGAAACCGACTAGCACCAGCCCATGGCCAATACCCGCGACATCCGCCGACGCATCAAGTCGGTCAAGAACACCGCCCAGATCACCAAGGCGATGCAGATGGTCGCCGCCTCCAAGATGCGCAAGGCGCAGCTGGCGGCGCTGGCGGGTCATCCCTACTCGGAGGTACTGAATCGCGTCCTCGTTTCGCTCCGCGATCTTGTCAGCGAGACGGCCCACCCGCTTCTTGAGGCCCGCCCGGTGAAGAAGAGCCTCGTTCTCCTCGTCACCTCGGACAAGGGACTCTGCGGTGCGCTCAACACCAATGTGCTCCGCGAAGCGGCGACCCTGGATGTCGGTGCGACCGAGTTTGTGGCCTGCGGCAAGAAAGGAGCATCGTTCCTAGTCCGCACCGGCCGCAACATGATCGCGGACTTCTCGCTTCCCGACAGCCCTTCCTTCCTCCAGACCAAGGCCATCTCGAAGTTCTGTCTCGAGAAGTTCCTCTCCGGCGAAGTTGATCGTGTCTCCGTCCTCTATCCCAAGTTCGTCAACACGCTCACCCAGAAGCCCGTCCTTGTCCCGCTCCTGCCGATTTCCAAGGAAGTAGCGGCCGGCCATGACCACGACGACAAGGCCGCGGGCGCACAGTTCCTCTTCGAGCCCGATTCCGACGAGGTGCTCAACGCGGTGCTGCCCTACTACTTCCACTTCACCGTCTTCCAGATGATCCTCGATGCCCGGGCATCCGAGCAGAGCGCACGCATGGTCGCGATGAAGAGCGCAACGGACAACGCGAAGAGCCTCGTGAAGGATCTCACACTCGAATACAACAAGGCCCGCCAGGCCAGCATCACCACCGAACTCCTCGAAATCACCACAGCCCAGATGGCATTGGCTTAACCCTTTTCCCCAACCAACCACCACACTCTCATGAGCAACACAGGCACCATCGTTCAAATCATCGGCCCGGTCATCGATGCCGAGTTCAACACCAAGGAGGGCAAACTGCCCAAGATCTACGACGCCCTCGAGATCGACTACACCGTTGACGGCAAGCCCGCCAAGGTGACCCTCGAGGTCCAGCAGCACCTCGGCGAGAACTGGGTCCGCGCGATCGCGATGTCCTCCACCGAGGGTCTCAAGCGCGGGATGGCCGTCCGTTCCCTCGGCAAGCCCATCTCCGTCCCCGTGGGCGAGGGGGTTCTCGGCCGCATCTTCAACGTGCTCGGCGAACCGTGCGACGAGCGCGGTCCCGTCAAGGCTGACAAGACCCTTCCGATCCACCGTCACGCTCCTCCTCTGGTCGACCAGGACACCAAGGCCCAGGTGCTCGAGACCGGCATCAAGGTCATCGACCTGATCTGCCCCTTCACCAAGGGTGGCAAGGTCGGAGCCTTCGGCGGCGCCGGCGTCGGTAAGACCGTCGTCATCATGGAGCTCATCAACAACATCGCCAAGGGGCACGGCGGTTACTCGCTCTTCGCGGGTGTCGGCGAGCGTACCCGTGAAGGTAACGATCTCTACGGCGAAATGATCGAGTCCGGCGTCATTGCCGTGAAGAAGGATGAGAAGGGCCATCCCGTCAAGGATGCCGACGGCAACTTCATCTTCCTCGAGGAAGGATCGAAGGTCGGTCTCGTCTACGGCCAGATGAACGAGCCTCCGGGCGCCCGTCTGCGTGTCGCGCTCACCGCGCTCGCCATGGCGGAATATTTCCGCGACGAGAAGCACCAGGACGTGCTCCTCTTCGTCGACAACATCTTCCGTTTCTCCCAGGCGGGCTCCGAGGTATCCGCGCTGCTCGGCCGTACCCCGAGCGCCGTCGGTTACCAACCTACACTCGCCGCCGAGATGGGCAACCTCCAGGAGCGCATCACCTCCACCAAGGACGGATCAATCACCTCCTTCCAGGCGGTCTATGTTCCCGCGGACGATCTCACCGATCCGGCCCCGGCCAACACCTTCGCCCACCTCGACTCCACGATCGTGCTTGAGCGCTCCATCGCCGAGCTCGGCATCTATCCCGCCGTCGATCCCCTTGCCTCGACCTCCAAGGCGCTTGCGCCCGAGATCGTCGGCGAGGAGCACTATGGGGTCGCCCGCGGCGTCCAGAAAGTGCTTCAGCGCTACAAGGACCTGCAGGACATCATCGCGATCCTGGGCATGGACGAGCTTTCCCCCGAGGACAAGCTCACCGTCTACCGCGCCCGCAAGATCCAGCGCTTCCTCAGCCAACCGTTCCACGTCGCTGAAATCTTCACCGGATCGAAGGGCCAGTATGTGCCGATCGCCGAGACCATCCGTGGTTTCAAGGAGATCCTCGACGGCAAGATGGACGAAGTTCCCGAGGGTGATTTCTACATGAAGGGCGGCATCGACCAGGTGGTTGCGGCTTCCAAGAACTCCTAAGATGGCAACCCTGCACCTCGAGATCGTCACGCCGGAGGCACGCACCTTCTCGGGCGAGGCCCAGATGGTGGTTGTTCCCGGGGTCGAGGGTGAGATCGGGATCCTCCCCGATCACATGCCCCTGATGACCCAGATCAATCCCGGGGAACTCCGCTACACGACCACCGAAGGCGAGCATTTTCTCGCCGTCGGAAGCGGTTTCCTCGAGGTGCTGCCCGACCGCGTTTCGGTGATGACCGACATGGCTGTCGCGGAGGCGGAGATCGACGAGAAGGCCGCCGAGGAAGCCGTGGCGCGCGCCCGCAAGGAGATCGACGAGAAGGCGCTCGCCGGTGAGGAACTAGCCTTTGTCCAGGCTTCGTTGCTCCGCTCTCTCGCCCAGCTTCACGTGAAGCGTCGCTCCAGGCACTGATCCCCGCACGGGGTTCTCGAATGGATGCCCCCGCCACTCCGCGCCTTCTACTGGCCTCCTGTCTTGAGGAGGGAAGGAATCGCATTGGCCAGATCCTGATGGAGTCTGATTTCACACTCCGTCATGCCGATGATGCCGGACGCGATGATCTTGTCCGCTACGGATCACCCGCCGATGCAAGGGAGATTGCGCGCTATGATGCCGAGGGGAATTTTCGTTCTCTCAAGACGGCTCCGAATCTCAAAGGTGGGTGGCTGCTGGAGGTGGGAACGCTGGAGGGAATGGAACTCGCCCTCGAATTCTTTTACCCCTCCGCCCTCGGGCTTTGGCTTTCCCATCTGCGAGGGAAGCTCCATCCGACAACTCTCCGGGAGACCCTTGATCGTCAGACCGGCATGTACCGGATCACCCAACTCCTCAGGGATGATCAGGCCTCGGAACTTGTCGGTCGCTGCTGCACCTCGGAGGGTGGCTGCCTGAGGACGATCCTCTGGGATCTTGCTCCGGGTCATCCGATCACCTCGCTACCCGTTTCCAAACTCTCTCTCGAAGAACTCCCCCCCGACCGCATCCCGCTTCTGTGCCGGGAACTCTGCAACCTGGTGGTGGCTGCGGCGCGACCGATTGCCAAAGGCAATCTCCCGAAGAAGGAGTGAATCTAAAATCTGCCTTCGAGGCGGGATGGACAAAGAAAGATGTTAAAAGGTTAGAACGTTGAAGCGTTACAACCAAGGCTCTGGGAAGAGTCGCGGAAGATCCCGTCCCGCGACTGCGGGAGGACCCAAAGGGCGCCACCGCTTGCCGGGTGGCAAGTGGCGTCAAAGTGGATCAAAACAGCCCTGATCTGAGAATCGTGATGGCGAATTCAGAGAACTCGTTGCAGCAGTACGGACCGAAGAGTTGAATCATGGTTTCCATTTCAGACCCTTGTAACCTTTTAACGTTTCAAATTTTTAACCCGACCGCCACTCTCACTCTTGCTGAACGCTGCGGAGCGGTTGTCATGGTTCCTTTGCAAAATCCGGGTTAAAACCTTTCCATGCCTCATCCCGAAGCCACCCGATTGTTCCGTGCCCGGACCGTTGTGCCGGTGATCCGGTCGCCGATCGAGGACGGGGGAGTGGCGGTCCGTGACGGTAAGATTCTTGCCATAGGCATGTGGAATGATCTCATCCGCGAGTATTCCGCCGCGATCATTGAGGATCTGGGGGAGTGCATCCTCCTCCCGGGATTCATCAACGCCCATTGCCATCTTGATTACACGATGATGAGAGGCGCCCTCGCGGGAGAAAAATCCTTCTCCGCCTGGATCCAGCGCCTCAATGCGATCAGGCGCTCCCTGGATCAGGCGGATTATCTCGCGGCGATTTCTGCGGGGATCGACGAGTTGAGGATGTGGGGATGCACGACGGTCCTCAACATCGAGTCGTTTCCCGAAATCATACCCCTCCTCCCAACGCCCGCGATCCGCGTCATCAACTTCCTGGAGGTGATGGATATCCGAAGCCGGCTCAACTCAGAGGAGGCCCTCGCGGGTGCAATCAACTTCTCCGGGCAGGCGCCCGGGGGGAGTGGGGGAGTGGGCATTTCCCCGCACGCCCCCTACACTGCATCCCGGCAACTCTACGATCTCGTCCGGATCTTCGCCGGGAAATACGCGCTGCCAATCTGCACCCATCTTGCGGAGTCGGACGAGGAGATCTCGATGTTCACCCGGGGAGATGGCCCTCTCCATGACTTCCTCCGCTCGATCGGTCGTCCGATGGAGGACTGCCGGGGTGTCACCCCCGTTCAGGCGCTTCTGTCGGATGGACTTCTTCCCGAGGGATCGCTGCTTGTACACATGAACTTCCTGGACGGCGAGGACAGGAGTCTTCTGCGCCGTCTTGCCGGGAGCTATCC
Organism: Chthoniobacterales bacterium; assembly: GCA_044236545.1. Classification (GTDB taxonomy): domain Bacteria; phylum Verrucomicrobiota; class Verrucomicrobiia; order Chthoniobacterales; family UBA6821; genus UBA6821. The sequence continues at coordinate 48,640 of JBIIGI010000004.1, read as the reverse complement.
CGTCATTCATTGCCCGCGCACCCACGCCTTTTTCAGCCGTCCCCGGTTTGACCTGGGGTTTTTCCGCGACGCCGGCATCCCGGTGCTCCTCGGAACCGACAGTCTTGCCAGCAATCAGGACCTCAACATGTTCGCCGAGTTGCGGGCGATGAGGGATTCTTTTCCGGATCTCGATCCCGCTGAAATCCTTGCCATGGCGACGATCAGGCCGGCGGCCGCCATCGGTCACGCTGGATTGCTCGGGGAGCTTTCACCCGGTGCCGTCGCTGATTTTCTGGCGATTCCCGACGAGGGTGGGGATGGAAGCCCCGCCGAGCGCGTTCTCGCCAACAGGTTTCCCCCGCGGATATGGATCTCCGGTCGTTCATGAAAAGACCGGACCCCCCCGGATTGCCACGCTGGCTCCCCACCGCGCTCCTGACGGGGCTTCTGCTGATCGTGGCTTCCGTGTATGCCGGGGTGCTCGGCTTCGGGTTTCTTCCTTTCTGGGATGACGACACCAACATCCATCGCAACCCGCTTTATTCGCCTCTCTCGACCGGCAGCGTCCTGCTTTTCTGGACGGGCCCGTTCCAGCAACTCTACATTCCAGTCACCTACACGGTCTGGGCCGCACTGGTTGCCCTCTCACGACTCCTAGCAGGAACGGGTGTCGCGGTTGGTCCGATCGATCCGGCGCTCTTCCATGGGGCGAATCTGGCCGTGCATCTTCTCTCCACCGCGATGGTCTTCGTCATCCTTCGCCGCCTTCAGGAAGCGCTCTTGGGTGATTCCTACCCTCGATTACGCCTTCTCTTTTGCGCCGCGGCTGGATCCTTGGCCTTCGCGTTGCATCCCATCCAGGTGGAGGCGGTTGCCTGGGTCTCAGGGCTTCGTGATCTGCTGGGTGGTGCTTTCTCCCTGGGAGCGGTCGCACTGTTTCTCGGATTTCTGGACGAAGGAGGGAGGCCTATACGACGAGTGTGGCTGTGTGTTGCGGCCGGTCTCAGCCTGATCCTTGCGCTGGGATCGAAGCCCGGAAGCGTGGTGACTCCGGCGCTCGCCCTGATTTGCGGGGGATGCGTGCTCATCGCGCGCCGACGCCCGCTCCAGCCTCTCCTCTGGCTCCTCCCCTGGTTTGCGATGGCCATTGCCGAGGTCGTGATGACTTCCAAGGCGCAGCCCGCCGCCGAGTTGGCCCGTTCCCTGGTGCCCCTTTGGGCAAGGCCGCTTGTGGCAGGCGATGCCCTGGCGTTCTACTTCGGGAAGCTCGTCTGGCCGCTCCCTCCATGCGGACTCTGCGCCGATTACGGCCGTTCGCCGAATTCCCTTTTCGAGGCGGGGACGCTTTTCTGGAGTTGGTTGATTCCTGCGGCCCTCGCGGTGCTGCTTGCCGTGCGCAAGTCTCTCCGTCCCTACCTCCTTCCCTACGCCCTTCTGGTGATCGGTGTCCTGCCGACGCTGGGCCTGATTCCCTTCAACTTCCAGGTCGTCTCCACCGTCAGCGACCGGTATCTCTATCTTGCGATGCTCGGACCGTCCCTGGCGCTCTCCATGGCCCTGTGCCAGGCCCCGCCCCGGATCGGCGCAATCACGTCCCTCGTGCTGCTGACGGGTTGGACGGCCGCGACCCTTCTCCGGTTGCCCGAGTGGGCCTCGGGGGAATCGCTTTTTCCGGCTATCCTAGCGAGCAATTCCACCAGCTGGAAATCCCGTCATAACCATGCCTGCACGCTCGATGCGCAGGGGAAATTTCCCGAGGCGTTGCTGGAATTTCAGGAGGCCATCCGCCTGCGACCCAGCAATGCAGAGGCTTATAACGACCTCGGATTGACCCTGCTGAAGATGGGGCGGCGTCGGGAAGCGATCACGGGCTTTCAACAGTCGCTTCAGGTCAGGGCTACATCAGGTGCCGCGCGGAACCTCGCCGCCGTGTTGCTAATGAACGGCGATGCCGTCGAGGCCGCCGGAATCTACCGTCTCGCCATGCGGATCGATCCCGCCGATCTCCAGAACCATCGCGCCCTCGCATGGCTCCTGGCAACGCATCCCGACAACAGGGTCCGTGACGGTGCTGAAGCCGTCGCCTTGTCCGAGTCCATCGTCTCGGCCACAGGGGGGGAGGCGCCTCTTTTCCTGCTCACGTTGAGCGCCTCGCTCGCGGAATCCGGAAATTTCGACCGGGCCATTGACGCGGCCAGCGCCTCCGCGTCGGCCTACGAGCGCTCGGGTGATCAACGGATGGCGGGGGTTGTCCGCCAATCGGTCATCCCGGCGCTTCACAATCACCAAAGTATCCGTGACAATCCGACGGTTCCTACATTGCAGGGGATGTGAAGCCCTGCCGATGCACCGCTTTCCGCCCACACTGATTCAAACAAACACCATGAACACACGACAACGCTCCTCCAACAGGTCTCCGGATGCCCTCCGCGAGATTTCCTTCGTTCCCGGAATCGCTCCCCAGGCCTCGGGTTCCGTTCTTGTCTCATTCGGTCGCACGCAGGTTCTCTGCGCGGCCAGCATCGAGGAGGGAGTCCCTCGCTGGATGAAAGAACAGGGGGTCACGGGGGGCTGGCTTACAGCGGAGTACTCGATGCTCCCTTACTCGACATCGCCCCGAAAATCACGTGACAGCACGCGGGGGAAGATCGATGGCCGCTCCACCGAGATCCAGCGCCTGATCGGCCGATCCCTGAGGGCGGGAATCGATCTGGAGGCCCTGGGGGCACGCACCCTCTGGGTCGATTGCGACGTCCTTCAGGCCGACGGAGGAACCCGCACCGCGGCCATCACCGGGGCGGGAGTCGCCATCGAGCTCGCCTGCCGGGGGCTTGTCAGGGAGGGGAAGCTGCCCAAAAGCCCCGTTTCCCGCCGGGTCGCCGCGGTGAGCGTCGGTGTCGTCGGATCGGAGGTCCTCCTGGATCTCGATTATCTGGAGGACAAGGATGCCGAGGTGGATCTGAATCTCGTGATGACCGGAGACCTAGATTTCATCGAACTGCAGGCCTCCGGAGAGGAGAGCGTGTTCGGTGAGGAACATCTGGCCCGGATGCTGGAATACGGACGCCGCGGCATCCGGAAACTCGTCGCCCTCCAGGAAGAGGTCCTGGGGACTTTCTGAAGAGAAAGTCCAAAAATCCTTGACCGAGGGCCCCTCAACTGTCGATATCAGAACCCAACCAATTTCATTTATGTCCAGAAAGTGCTCCATCACAGGATCCCGCCCCGTGCGCGGTTCCAAAATCCATCGCAGGGGTCTCGCCAAGAAGAAGGGCGGCATCGGCATGCACGTCACCGCCGTGACGCCCCGCTATTTCAATCCCAATTTGAAAACAAAGCGCATCTGGGTGCCCGAACTGAAGAAGTTCGTGACCGTCAAGGCAACAGCCCGCGCTCTCAAAACCATTTCGAAGAACGGGGCTCATGCCACGCTCTCGAAAGCCGGTCTCATCTAAACCACAACCCCCAACATCCGAAAGGAAAACACACCATGGCATTCAGCGTCGTCAGCAAGAAAAGCGGAAAAACCTACTTCCTCCACCATCGCCTTCAGAAACTCCGCGGCGGTCAGGAAGTGACCCTCTATTATTTCGGAGGAGAGGCCAAGGAGGGTGCGCTCGACGCGTTGCCCGCCGGTTACGAGATTTCCGAGAACGAGCGCACCGGCCTTCCCCTTCTCAAGAAGAAGAAGTAAGCGGACTTTCAATTTCCTCCCCGAGGAGATGCGGGCGCCGAAGAAATTCGGCGCCCGTTTTTTTTCTCCAGTTCGCGATGGCATTCCTGCGGGTTTGACCGGGTGACTTCCACCGATTACAACCAGTGCATGAGCATCGACAGCAACTACGCCCACCCCGAAGTACTGGTCAGCACCGCGTGGGTCGCGGATCATCTCAGGGAACAGGACTTTCTCCTCATCGAGAGCAACGAGGATGTCCTCCTTTACGACATGGGACACCTTCCCGGTGCCGTCCACATCGATTGGCAGCGCGATCTCCAGGATCACACGATCCGTGATTACATCCAACCGGAGGCCTTTGCCGCGCTCTGCGCGAAGAACGGAATTACTCCGGAGACGACCTGCATTTTCTACGGTGACAAATCCAACTGGTGGTCCTGCTACGCCCTCTGGGTATTCCGGCTTTTCGGCCACGAGAAGGTGAAGATCATGGATGGTGGCCGTGACAAATGGATCGCGGAGGGGCGACCGCTCACGCGCGAGGTTCCGCATCCCGAGGCCTCGGTGTATCCCGTCCCGGCAAAGCGCCGCGATGCCGAGATCAGGGCCTTCTACGCCGATGCGCTGGAGCAGAGTCGTTCGGGTCGTCCGCTCATCGATGTCCGTTCGCCAGGCGAGTTCAAGGGTTTGGTCACGCACATGCCGGAGTATCCCCAGGAGGGTGTCCTGCGCGGGGGACACATCCCCGGCGCCCGTGGCGTCCCCTGGAAGGAAGCCGTCAATGCCGACGCCACGTTCAAGAATGCGGCGGAACTTCGCAAAATCTATCAGGATGATCTCGGCTTGAAAAACGACGACGCAATCATCGCGTACTGCCGCATCGGGGAACGCTCCAGCCACACCTGGTTCGTCCTCAACTATCTCCTCGGTTTCGGGAATGTCCGCAATTACGACGGATCCTGGACCGAGTGGGGCAACCGCGTCGGGGCTCCGATCGAAAAATCGGTCTGATTCCCCGGGCGATGTCCTATCCTCCGAAGCTCAACGCGATCATCGCTCTCTTCTCCGATCTCCCCGATGCGGAGAAGCGGGAGACCCTGATCGCCTATGCCGATCAGGCTCGCTCCCAGGAACCCAAGGAGGGAGAGACCTTCGACCTCGAGGACATCCGCAAGGATGAGGAGTGCACCGACACGGTGGCCGTTTTCCTCCGTCTTGACGAACAAGGTGGCGCGCATTTCAGGGTGACCCTCGGTCCCCAGGTGCAGACCCTGACCAAGGCGATGAGTTCCATCCTCTGCAAGGGGCTCGACGGCATCACGCCGGAGGAGATCCTTGAGATACCCGCGGACTTCGTGCCCAAGATCGTTGGTGCCGAACTGGTGCGCCTGCGGAGCCAGACGGTCTACTATCTTCTCACCCGGATGAAGGGGGTTGCCAAGGTCTGGCTGCAGCGCCGACGCTCGGCCTTGCTCCGGGACGGGGAGGAGGAACCCTCCGCCTGATTCCGGTGCCCCGCTGCTTTCTCTTCAAGCCGGACGGCATCGGGGATTTCTTTATCTCCACCGGCGCGGTGCGTCTCATGGCGCGTGAATTCGGGGAGGAAAACCTGGTCATCTCGGTCCTGCCGGTTCTCGAACCGGTCGTGAGGGGGCAGTTTCCAAAGGCGACCCTGATCGCCCTCCCGATCCTGAAAAAACGGATCTTCCTGAATCTCTTTGTGGCGAACTGCCTTCGCTGTTTCCTTCCCTGGCGCTCCCTGCGCGGCGTCCGGGCTGATGTCTCGATCTCCCTCCGCCACATGAGGGACTATCTCATGAACGTGCTTTTCTACAGCACGCCGGCAAAAAAGAGGATCGTCGTGGAAAATCTCCTACTGGGCAACGGGCGCCCCGTGCGCCGCTGGACCGAGAAGGTCTTCACCCGGATCTTCCGACCGGAGATTCTGGAATATCCTGATGCGGAGGAGAACGTGCCGCGCGAACTTGAGGCCAACCGGAGGCTTGCTGTCGCGGCGCTCGGGCGCGACGTGGGTATCCGCGAAATCTGGCCCGAACTCAAGCCCGTGGGGGAATCCCTGATTGAATCCCCCTACTGGGTCTGCGCCCCCTTTGCCAACGGGGAGGGGAAGGATTTTCCGACCGAACGATGGGTGGAATTCCTCGCCGCCCTCCGGGAGAGGGGACTCCTCCCCCAGCTTCTTCTCACGGGATCCGGGGAGCAGAGGGCGCGCTTGGAAAGTTTTCTGGTACGGATACGAAATGCGTCGCCGGGGATGGCGGATGACGCGCGGGTGTTGATCCCCGCGAACCTTCAGGATTTCATCGATCTGCTGGCGGGCGCGGGATGTGTGCTCACCGTCGACACCGCGGCCGCGCACGCCGCCACTGCCCTCGATTGCAGGACACTTGTTCTCTTTTCCGGCCAGCATCAGGGAACCTACGGCCCCTGGGTCCGCAGTGATCGTCAATGCTGGATTCTGCCCAAGGAATCTGACGGTGGCGGGCCGTGGCATGCCGCCCACACGACGGGCGAGCTTCTTGCCGCGGCGGAGGGGATTCTTACCGGACCCTGACCAGGGTCCCGGCGGATTGGCTCCAGCGGTAGGATTTGAACCTACGACCAATCGGTTAACAGCCGACCGCTCTACCACTGAGCTACGCTGGAACAATGGGCTGAAGAGAAAAACACACGTGTCGCAGCTCTTCAATGAAAAAGTCTTGAGTGGTGCTCTTTAGGGAATCGCTGATTAAACCCAGAATTTGCAGTGGGAATTGCTGAGATCATGGGAGGCCGCGTTAAAAGAGTTAAAAAGTGAAAATGTTACAACGTGGATCCGGGAGATCCCTGACACGAGATTCGGGAGGGGAATGTCAGGGAAAGCGTCGTCAAAAGATGCCTGCATGAGTTCCATTCGGCCTCGGACTTCAGCCCCTTGTAACCTTTTAACGGTGTAACGCTTTTAACCCTTCCAGGGACTCACCATCCGGGTGAGCCGCTCAAACCTGTCAACACCGCTCTATTGCGCAATCCGGGTTAAATCGCATAGAGGCCGTTGCTGGAAGCCGTAGCGGATGCGAAGCAACGACCGGGCAAGCAATTGGCCGTGGGCAAGGCGGCTTGGCACGAGCATCCCCGGTTCCTTAGTGGATCATGCAGGCCATTTCCTTCTTTCCGATTGCCGGGGAATTTGATTTCTTGAAAAGCTTCATGGACACTCACGCCGCAACTACCACCGGTCCCCGTCAGGCCGACCAGATCCCAGCGGACCTTCTGGCCAAGATCGACGAGGCGGTGACCCACTATCCCGTCTCCAAGAGGAGCGCCTCGCTCCCTCTTCTCCATCTCTGGCAGAACCATTTCGGATTCATCGACGACAGCGGGGTTGATTGGATCGCGAAGCGCCTCGACCTCGAGCCGATCAACATCCTCGAACTTGTCACCTTCTACCCATGGTTCCGACAGGAGAAGGCGGGCCGTATCAGCGTCCGTGTCTGCCGCACCCTCTCTTGCGCCCTGGCCGGCAGCTACGAGGTGCGCGATTCCTTCTGCAAGGCCGCCGGGATCGACCCCAAGGCCCCGACGCACGGCCACACCCCTCCGGTCAGCGCAGATGGCAAGTTCAGCGTCGAGTTCGTTGAGTGTCTTGCCAGTTGCGGTTCCGCACCCGTCGCACTCGTCAATGACGACCTGCACGAGGACATCACCGAGGCCTGTACGGCCAAAATCCTGAGTCAGTACAACTGATCCCCACGCAAAGGATCCCAACACCGGACAAACGCCATGAAATCCCTTCTCCTGCCTCCTCATCCTAAGGAGCGCCGCATCGTTTTCCAGAACGCCTGGACCCAGGGCTACACACCTGACATCGACTGCTACATCAAGCACGGCGGCTACGCCGAGCTGAAGAAGGCCCTCGGCATGAAGCCTGAGGAGATCATCGACGAGGTGAAGAAGGCCAACCTCCGCGGCCGCGGCGGTGCTGGCTTCCCCTGCGGCGTGAAGTGGGGCTTCATCCGCCGCGATGACGGCAAGCCTCACTACATCACCTGCAACGGCGATGAGTCCGAGCCCGGCACCTTCAAGGACCGCTACATCCTTCATAACGATCCGCACCAGCTCATCGAGGGAATGGCCATCGCGGCCTTCGCGCTGAACGTCAATCTCGCCTACATCTACATCCGCTGCGAGTTCCCCAAGGCCGCGCAAATCATGACCCAGGCCCTCAAGGAGGCCCGCGAGAAGGGGTTTCTCGGCAAGAACATCATGGGAAGCGGATTCGACGTCGACATGTTCGTCCATCAAGGTGCCGGCGCCTACATTTGCGGCGAGGAGACCAGCCTCATTGAGTCGCTGGAGGGAAAGCGTCCCTATCCCCGCATCAAGCCCCCCTATTTCCCCGCCGTCCTCGGTCTCTACATGTCGCCCACGATCGTGAACAACGTGGAGACCTTCTGTCACGTGAAGCAGATCTTAAAGATCGGCTCCGACGAATACGCCAAGATGGGCACCCCCGGCGACGGTGGTACCCGTGTCATGTGCGTCTCCGGCGACGTGGTCCGTCCCGGGCCCTACGAGATTCCCGCCGGCGGTGTCACCCTTGGCGAACTCATCAATGATGTTTGCGGTGGCATGAAGCCCGGCCGCAAGCTCAAGGCGATCATTCCCGGAGGAAGCTCCTCCAAGATCCTTCGCGCCGGTGAAGTCTTCAAGATGAAGGTCAAGGTCGAGGATGGCCAGATGGTCGACAAGGAGGTGCCCCTCCTCGATCTCGTGATGGACGCTTCCTCGCTGGCAGCGGCCGGAACCATGGTCGGTAGCGGCGGTGTCATCGTCATGGATGACTCCCGCGACATGCTTTGGGCCCTCAACAACCTGAACCAGTTCTATGCCCACGAGAGCTGCGGCCAGTGCACGCCGTGCCGTGAAGGTGTTCTCTGGATCGACAAGATGACCACCCGCATGGTGAACGGTGAGGGGACCGAACAGGATCCCAAGACACTGAAGAACGTCGCCGATAACATCGCCGGTCGCACAGTCTGCGCCTTCGGCGAGGCGGCCTCCTGGCCCGTTCAGAGCTTTCTTCAGAAGTTCCCCGAGGAGTTCGAGGTCGCGGCGAAGTAACCCCACAGGCGATCCATGAACCGTCGCGCCGCACTTATGGTGGCCGGTGCGACCGGTTTTCTTGGCATCGCTCTGGGAGCCTTCGGTGCACATGCCCTGAAGGGTGTGCTGGAAGCGAACCATGGTCGTGATCTCTGGAATACGGCCGTGCTCTACCATCTGGTGCATGCACCCGTGCTCCTCTGGTTGGCCAGGGGCACCGTTGTCGCTGCCGCTCCCTTTCTCTGCGTGACCTCGGGCATCCTCCTCTTCTCGGGAAGCCTCTACGCCATGGCTCTGACCAAGATCAGCTGGCTCGGAGCCATCACCCCCATTGGCGGCCTGCTGCTCATGGCCGGTTGGTTGCTGATAGGAGTTGCTTCATTTCGCTCCGAATCATGATCGCTGTCACCGAGAGCTTTCAGGTGCCCACACGGGGGAAGGGGACCTACGAGATCACCGGCGAGGTCGCCTCGCTTCTCAAGCGCAGTGGCATCACGACCGGTCTCGCCACCGTCTTTCTCCAGCACACCAGCGCCAGTCTTGTGATCTACGAGAATGCCGATCCAACTGCCCGCGCGGACCTGCATCGATTCTTCGAGGATCTCGTTCCCGAGGATAACCCCGACCTGATCCACACCGCCGAGGGGCCTGATGATTCCACAAGTCATCTGCGGATGGTGCTCACCCGCACGAGCGAGAGCATCCCCGTCGCCAACGGCAGGCTTCAGCTTGGAACTTGGCAGGGGGTATACCTTTTTGAGCACCGCAACTCACCGCACAGGAGGACTGTCTCCGTCAGCCTCCTTGGTGTTTGAAGGAGACTCGCGATCTCGGCGGATAACTGTGTTGGCCTGCGGTCGCCGTAGGATTACTACGGCTTCCCTTCGCCGCCTTGTTCTCCATCCAAGCTTGCGAGCCTTGAACCTTTAGGGGGGCTCTTACTCCTAGAAAACAACAACCACACGTGCACCCACCACCAAGGCATTTGAGTACTCTTGGGTGCCGCCAGGATGGATGATGTACTGGATGTCAGGTTGGATCGAGACAGAATGGAACCTGAATGCATAGGAGAGTTCTCCCACCGCCTCAAAGGTGGCACGAAATCCAGTTTCACTGGCATTCTGGACTTGCTGTGAACCCACTTTGGCATAACCGAATGACAAACCGAGCCTGTCTTTATCGCGAGTAGGTATCAGGCCCGTGTAGACCAGTCCCGCATCAGAGTATAAGGAGACCGGCGCGTCTGCCTGTGGTGAAAAACCAACCCGAAAGAAAGATGAAAGTCCTCGAATGAAGGAGGCATTGGGGGATACGCCCTGAGTCTGAATGTAATTCCTGTCACGCTTTTGCGATGCATTGCTTTCGGCAACAGTGCACGATGAGATTTTGTCTCTGGGTCGGTAAAGCTCCTGATCAATGATACCATAAAATCCGGAGTTGTAGGCACTCGCGTTGGGTGGCGCAAAGGCAAACTGATCCAGACTAGATTCCTGGGCTGATGCGCCTGATTGGATCCAGAAACCTGCCTTGGCAGTACCGGAAAGCCCCCGCTCGGAGGGAGATTTGTTCCAGGATGCCTGAAGTTCATTAATTGAGAGAAGTCCTCCCGCTGGGCCGAAGTTCCAATTGAAACTGTATTGATTGACCTGCTGCTGGAAGGGGTTTGCCTGAGAAATGGCACTGAGAAGCGTGAGCCAAGGGAGAGGCTCGAGAGCCAGCCTGACGCCGGGTGTCGCCATCGGACACTGTGGGCCTCCGTTGGGAATGTTCATTGCGAACAGAGGGGCGATGCCGAAGGCAGCGTTCACAAAAAAGGTAGCCGTGTCCGAAATGATGAACTCCGTGTCGAGGCCGAGCGCCCGTGGTTCGGAAGAATCGCAGCAATTCGCTTCTCCAGATCCTCAAAAGACTTCACCCTGGCAAACAGCCCGGACTTGGCAAACTGTCGTGCTTTCGTTTGGAGTGGCATAGTGTAGGGAAGATGTAACTGATCGTCCTTCAAGTGACGAGCCCAACAATGCTACTGGCCCGAAGTTGCTTCCCAACGGTTACGATCCCTGTGCCTCTTGTGCATTCTGTGGCAAATCCACCTGCATTGGCTTCTTCATTGATCAAGTTCTTATTCAAACAGCTGCGCAGCAACGGCCATGGCAACCAATTCCATCCACAATCCTACCGGTTCCGAAATCCCGCAGGTTTGACAGCTTGGACCAAATATGCGCATATTTGTGTATGCGTACGACGATCGAACTTCCGGACCCTCTCTTCCGAAGCGCCCGGGCTGCGGCGCATGAGAGGGGAATGACTTTGAAGGAACTCTTTACGGAGGCCTTGGACAGGGCGCTCAAGTCTCCCGTCAAGGGTCCCAAGAGGATGGATAAGCCACCAGTTTCCGGAGGGGCTGGTCGCAGGATCCCGGCAAGGACCAATAAGGAACTCGAGGAGATCCTGGCCGAGGATGAGTTTTCCAAAGCCCGATGACCTCGCTGGTTGATGTCAATGTGGTCTTCGCGCTTCTGGTCGAGCGCCATGTTCACCATGGCGTTGCCTGGAAGTGGTGGAAGAAGCGCGAGGAGGAGTCGGTGGGGCTTTGCCTGCCGGTGAGGTTGGGAGTCCTTAGGCTTCTGACCAACGCTCGGGTGATGGAAGGTACGCCTATCACGCCGTCCGAAGCCTTGGAGGCGTGGGACCGATTCGAGGAGGATCCGAGGACGTTTTGGATTCCTGAACAGTGGAGGGCTCATGAACTCTCCTTCCGTCGCTCCGTTCATGGGAGGGAATCCACTCCGAATCTCTGGACCGATGCATGGATCGCCTCCTTGGCTGAGTCGGCCGATATTGGCCTGACCTCCTTTGACTCCGGGTTCAGGGCCTTCGGCCTGAAGCATTTTGAGCTTCTCAAGGGTTGATCTTTAGATGCTTGAGTTACCGTTCCATTCCTAGAGTCAGGTATTCAGGATCAGATTCCTATCTGCTGCAGTCGCTGCTGTTTCAAAGAGCCTGAATCGGAATCAAGGCAAAGCGACCCGCCCTCTGTGCCTCATGTCCATTTTGTGGCCCAATGACCCACTGGGCTGGTTGCCTCGCTCCCAGTCTTCCGCGTTTATTCCCACGGATTTTTCCTGCTTTCCTGAGTTCCAGATTAAAACCCTGCAGTTTCTCTTTCTTACCGGAACACCAAGCGGCATATCACCAGAGAGGCGGCGACTCCGGCGGCATCGGCAAGCAGGCCAGCCGCGAGGGCATGGCGGCCGCGACGGATCGCAACCGAGCCGAAGTAGACGGCCAGCACGTAGAGGGTGGTCTCGGTACCGCCGAGGATGGTGCCGGCCAGTTGGGCAGCATAGCTATCGGGTCCACAGGCCTTCACGATTTCGGCAAAGAGGCCCGTGGCCGCACTGCCGCTCAGGGGGCGGACGAGAACGAGAGGCAGGACCTGCGCGGGAAGGCCGATCAGGTCGAGCAGGGGAGCCAGCATGCGGGTCAGGAGATCGATGCCGCCGGCGGCGCGGAAGATTCCCACGGCCACGAGGATCGCGACGAGGTACGGGAATATCCTCAGGGCGACCTGGATCCCCTCCTTGGCACCCTCGATGAACTCCTCATAGACGGCCACGCCGCGGAGCGCTCCGTAGAGGGGGAAGAAGCCGATCAGGAAGGGAATCGCCACAAGGGAGAGGGATTGGATGACGGAGATCGGCAGTGATGTCCCGACGGATCTTGAGATGACAAGATGCCAGACCGTTCCGGCAAAGAGGGCGACATAGGCCGCGAGGAAAAGTTTTCTCCACAAGGTGAGGGGAGGAAGTGCTAGAGTGGCCGGGATATCCGCTGTTTCTTCCTCCTTGGCAAGAGCGGGGGAGGGAGTCGGAGGGAGTGCAAACATCGGGAGCCTCTGCAGGAGTTTCACCGAGATGATGCCGGTCATGAAGGAACAAGTCGTGGCCACGAGTGCCGTCCCGATGATCGAGGTGGGATGGGTGGCTCCCGCCGCAGCGAGGATTCCGACAGCGGTTGCGGGAATGAGTTGTACGGAACTCGTGTTGATTGCGAGGAAGGTGCACATCGCGTTGGTGGCTGTCCCGGGGCGCGGATTGAGCGATTCCAGTCCCTGCATGGCCCGTAGGCCGAGAGGAGTTGCGGCATTCCCGAGTCCGAGCATGTTGGCGGCGATGTTCATCACCATGGCCCCCATGGCCGGATGGTCTGCCGGCACGTCTGGGAAGAGACGGGTGAGCAGGGGGCGGAGGAGTCCGGAGAGTCGCTCGACAGCTCCCGATTTCTCGGCGAGGCGCATGATCCCGAGCCAGAGGGCCATCACGGCCCCCAAGGGGAGGGCGATTGACATCAGGGAGGCCTTGGCCGCATCGAAGGTCGCCGAAGTGACGGCCTCGGTGCGGCCCGTGATCACCCCGAGAACAACGCCGCAGAGAATCAGGCCAAGCCAAAGGTAATTGAGCATGAGAGAGAGAAGTGTGGACCTTCCTTTTCCTATCAGGAACAGAAGACGGACTATCGAATCAGGAAATCAGGAAATCAGGAAAGGAAAGAAACATGGATCCTTGCTGTTTTCCGTGAGGATGAGGGCTGACAGAGAAAATAATATGGAACTCAGGAAATCAGGAAAATGAATGAGACAAGCCGAGGTTTTGAACCAAGGAGGAAAATCCGAGGGCCATCCCAGGAGAATGGCATGGGCTCTGCGGGATCCTTTCCTGCTTTCCTGAGTTCCATATTCAAATTCTCCCCATTGCATCTTTTCCGATGACGGCTTCGGGATGATTCGCTTAAATGCCCCCCACTATGTCCGTCTGCTCCGACCGCTGGATCCGCCAAATGTCCCTCGACCACGGGATGATCGAACCCTTTACCGAACGCCAAGTCCGTTCCTCCGATGACCGCCGCCTGATCAGTTACGGCCTCTCGAGCTACGGCTACGACCTGCGGGTCGCTGATGAGTTCAAGGTCTTCACCAATGTTCACTGCGCCATGGTCGATCCGAAGGAGTTCGACGAGAAATCCTTCGTCGATATCAAGACCGATGTCTGCGTGGTCCCTCCCAATTCGTTCGCATTGGCTCGAAGCGTGGAGTACTTCCGCATCCCGCGCAATGTGCTCACGATCTGCGTCGGCAAGTCAACCTATGCCCGCTGCGGGATCATCGTGAACGTCACCCCATTCGAGCCCGAGTGGGAGGGTCATGTCACCCTCGAGATCTCCAATACCACCCCGCTCCCTGCGAAGATCTACGCCAACGAGGGCCTGGCTCAGGTTGTCTTTTTCGCGGCCAACGAGAGCTGCGAGACGAGCTATGCTGACCGTGGTGGCAAGTACATGAAGCAGCGTGGAATCACGGTACCGAGGATGTGAGGGAGGAGTGGTTAAAAAGGTTAAAAGGTTAAAAGGTTAAAGCGTGAGGGGGGAGGCTCGACCAAGCCTATAGGAACTGGCCAGAGCGGTTAAAAAGGTTCCAAGGTAAAACGTTTCAACGTGGATCCAAAATCGCCCCTACACGGAGACTCGGTACAATAACGTGAGGGAGTGTGCCGCTAAAGCATTTCCCGAGGTGCCAAATTAGGATGGTTCTCTCAGACCCTTGTAACCCTTCTAACGTTTAAACCCGTATTCACTGACCTTTTTCCCCTTCCCCTTCCCCCTCCCCTTCGGGTGGGGGCTCTGTCATCTTCCTTAAGACCTCCGACATGTCCTCAACCTCGTCCCAGACCTGGCGGGTGATGTAGACCGGCGCCTTCTGCTGAGCCGCCATGGCGAGGCAGTCGCTCGGCCGGGCGTCCAGTTCGATCACCTTTCGCTGCTGGAGTTCGTTCTCAACGCTCACGATCAGGCGCCCGTAGTAGGTCGACCCCTTTAGGTCGTTGATGATCACGCGCTCCACCTTGGCCCCGAGCGCTGTTAGCAACGATCCCATCAGGTCGTGGGTGAGGGGGCGTTCCTTGGGGGCGCCGTGGATCAGCAGGCTGATCGCATTTCCCACAAGCGGGTCCATGTAGATGACGAAGACCTTCTCATGGTCGCCGAGAAACAGCGCCGTGCCGCTGCTGGTTGGCAGGACGGCCTTGATCTCCACCGGTAGCACCTCTTTCGGGTTCATGTTGAAAGTATGGCGCGGATCACCGCATTGAGCATCCCGAGATTCCGCTTATTGCGCGTAATCAGGATGGATGATTCCCCTGCTCCGGTACGACTCCGATAGCACCAGGTAGTGGTCGGCCCACGAGCCGAGGCCCTTTTGTTCCTCGGGGCTCAGTGTGCGGACGATCCGCGCTGGGGATCCGACCACCATCGAACCGGCCGGTATCACCGTGCCCATGAGTATGGTGGCGTGCGCCCCGACAAGGCAGCGTTCCCCGATCACCGCGCCGTCCAGAATGACGGCTCCCATGCCAATGAGCGATTCATCGCCGATCGTGCACCCATGAACGATGGCCCCATGACCGATGGTCACCCGTCGGCCCACTGTCACCCCGAGTCCGGTGGCGACATGGATCACGGCGTTGTCCTGGACGTTGCTTTCCTCCCCGATTGTGATCGGGGCTATATCCGCGCGCAGCGAGGCCGCAGGCCAGATGCTGGCCTGCGCCCCGACGCTGATCCGTCCCGAGAGGAAGGCTCCCGGAGCCACGTAGGCCCTTGGTGAAACGGAGGGGGGACTGCCGAGGTGTTCGGCAACGATCTTTCTGAAATAGTCAAGATGATCCGGATGGGAGGGGTCTGCCGCTGGGTGAGTGTTCATGAGGTTTTTTTTAATTATGCAGAATGGGAGTTGACAGAGCGATGGGCTTTTTTTTGGATCGTGTCTGACGCAAGTCACCAACACATAACCCAACCCAACCCAACAATCCATGAGCAGCAAGATTCATCTAGTTGAAACCGTCCAGAAGTCCCTCGGCAAGGACGTCAGCAAGGCCCACGCCGAAAAAGTCGTCAACGCCGTCATCGATGGTATCAAGGCCCACGTCAAGAAGAGCAAGTCCCTTCAATTGATCGGATTCGGAACCTTCAAGGTCGTCAACCGCAAGGCCCGCACCGGCATCAACCCGAAGACCGGCGAGAAGATCAAGATCAAGGCTTCCAAGAGCGTTCGCCTGACCCCGGGCAAGGCCTTCAAGGAATCCCTCTAAGTTTTCCAAGGGTTTCCCCCTCCCACCGAGAAAACCCGTTTTGCCATTGGCAAAACGGGTTTTCTCACTTTTAGCCCCATCCGTTTTCCCCTAGGATACAAGCTTCATGAAAACTCCTCTCGTTGTCTCAGTCACTGGTGCCGCCGGTCAAATCGGCTACTCTCTTCTTCCCCGTATCGCGTCCGGACAGGTTTTCGGGCATGATCAACCTGTCGCGCTTCGACTCATCGAGATCGAACCGGGGATGAAGGCGCTGCAGGGCGTGGTCATGGAGTTAAACGATTGCGCCTTCCCCCTGCTCGATTCGATCGAGGCGACCTCGGATCTTGATCATGGATTCGACGGTGCCAACTGGGCGCTGCTCGTGGGAAGCGTGCCGCGCAAGGCCGGCATGGAGCGCAAGGATCTCCTTGGCATCAACGGTAAGATTTTCATCGGGCAGGGGCAGGCCATCGAGCGAAACGCGGCGGATGACATCCGCGTCCTCGTTGTCGGCAATCCCTGCAACACCAACTGCCTGATTGCCATGAAGAACGCACCCGGAGTGCCATCCGAACGATGGCATGCCATGACCCGTCTTGATGAGAACCGCGCCAAGAGCGCCCTCGCCGAGATGGCTGGTTGCCATAACCGGGATGTCACCAGGATGGCGATCTGGGGCAACCACTCCAGCACCCTCTACCCTGACTTCGAAAACGCACGGATCAACGGTGAGCCCGTTGCCAAATCCATCCCCGACCGCGCATGGCTGGAAGGTGACTTCATTAAGAATGTCCAGCAGCGCGGCGCGGCCATCATTGCCGCCCGCGGTCTTTCCTCCGCCGCCTCCGCCGCCCATGCGGCGCTCGAGACCGTGATATCGCTCGGCAAGACCACACCCGCAGACGACTGGCACAGTGTGGCCGTGGCCTCCGATGGCTCCTACGGCGTTGAGAAGGGACTTATCTGCTCGTTCCCGATACGTTCCAACGGAACCACCTCCACCATCGTCCAGGGTGTCGAACTCGGCGAGTTTGGCAAAGCCAAGTTCCAGCAGACCGTCAACGAACTCCTCGAGGAGAAGGCGATGGTCTCCGAGCTTCTGCCCAATTAAGGTTGAGAGGCTGAAGGCTTTTAGAATTTTAGAAGAGGTGAGGGGGTATGCATTCTCCCCTGCCTCTTCGCTGAATCCCTATTACCTAGCTCCCAGAACCTAGTTCCCATCCTCCTCCCACCTAACAGTCCAACAGTCTAAACCGCTAAACACCTCCGCCTCTCCCTTCCCATGTCCCACGAGATTCCCGCCGCAGATCCCGCAACCCACCGCTCCGAGACAGACAGCATGGGAGCCATTCCCGTGCCACATGACCGCTACTACGGGGCGCAGACGGCACGCTCGCTGATCCATTTCGACATTGGGAGCGACACCAAGCCACCCGAACTGATCAGGGCGCTGGGACAACTCAAAAAGGCCTGCGCTCTGGCCAACAGGGACCTGGGAAAGCTGTCGTCCGAAAAATCAGAGTTGATCGTCAGGGCCGCCGACGAGGTGATTGCAGGCAAGTTGGATGACCACTTTCCTCTGAGGATCTGGCAGACTGGAAGCGGCACCCAGAGCAACATGAACGCCAATGAGGTGATCTCCAACCGGGCGATCGAGATGGCGGGGGGGGTCTTGGGTTCAAAGACGCCGATCCACCCCAATGATCATGTCAACATGTCGCAGTCCTCCAACGACACCTTTCCCACGGCGATGAATATTGCCGCCGTTACGGTGGTTTGTGAGAAACTGATTCCAGCAGTCAAGGAACTCAAGGATGCTCTCCATGCAAAGGCCATTGAGTTCGCCGACGTCATCAAGATCGGGCGCACGCATCTCCAGGATGCCACCCCCATCACTCTCGGGCAGGAGTTCTCCGGATACGTGGCGATGCTGGATGCTGATTGTGTCCGAATTACAGAAAGCCTGCCTGGTTTGGAGTCTTTGGCTATCGGTGGAACCGCAGTCGGTACCGGATTGAATTCCCATCCGAAGTTTGGGGATGCCGCTGCGGATCATCTTGCAAAGATGACCGGAATACCGTTTTTCTCCGCTTCCAACAAGTTTGCCGCTCTCTCCTCCCACGGAGAGTTTGTTTTTGCCAGTGGGGCTCTCAAGTCCCTCGCGACCTCACTCATGAAGATTGCCAACGATCTCCGCTGGCTCGCATCCGGACCACGATGCGGTTTGGGAGAACTCTCGCTCCCGGAGAATGAACCTGGTTCATCCATCATGCCGGGAAAAGTGAACCCCACGCAATGCGAGGCCGTCACCATGGTCGCGGTTCAGGTTATTGGGAATGACGCGGCGATCGGCATGGCTGCCTCCCAAGGGAACTTTGAACTGAACGTCTTTAAACCGGTCATCATTCACAACTTCCTCCACTCTGTTCGACTCCTCTCCGACGCCTGCCGTTCCTTCACGGTGCATTGTATCCTCGGGATCGAGGCAAATCGTGAAGTGATCGCGGGATATGTCCGGAATTCACTCATGCTGGTCACGGCGCTCAATCCTCACATCGGCTACGATAAGGCGGCTCAGATCGCCAAAAAGGCTCACAAGGAGAAGACCGGATTGAAAGAGGCGGCCGTGGCATTGGGGTATTTGACGCCCGAGCAATTTGATCTGTGGGTGGTTGCCGCGGACATGACCCACCCTTGATCATTCATTTCCCCCGTCCCGACATCCGTGGAGTGATTTTGCTGCTCGGCGGGGTTCATCTAAAAGGGTCATCTTAGGAATCCTGACCTGTAATCCCTGGGGCTTTTTCCGCTCCATCGTCGGAAGGCGGCGGAAAATACCGCCGCATCGGAATAACCGCACGACCGCCCCACCTGGCTGATTTTCAGATCGCTCTCCCTGAGCAATTTCTCCGCAAGGTTGCGGCGCGTTGTTGCCAAGAGTTCTCCGGGGGTGCAACCCCGTTCCCGGCGCACGGCGTATTCAAAGGAGCGCCGTGACATGCCCGCCAGGCGCGCGAGTTCCCCGGCGCTCACCGTGGTCTCGGGATGGCTTCTCAAGTGTGCGAGGGCGCGGGTCACTCCCGAAGTAGTGCAAAGACTGCTCTCCCGTTCGTGGAGAATCGCGGGGATCCGGATTGCGGCCGGTGCATCGGGCGTGCTGCCACTGATCGAGCGCAGGAGCATTTTTGCGGCTTGGCGGCCGATTTCCCGCAGGGGTTGTTCAAAGCTGGAGATTCCGATGCCAGCGTGGAACGACTCGATTCTGGAATTTCCCACGCCGATCACGGCAAGATCCTGCGGGATCCTGATCCCTGTTTCGCGTGCCATGGCAATGGCATTTCTGGCAATCCGGTCGTTCATGCAGAGGAGTCCCGTTGGGCGTGGCAGGGAAATGAGAAAATGGCGAAGGGGTGTTCCTGAAAGTGCCGTGCAGTCGGTCGCTTCAATCCCCTTTTTGCGGCATGCCGAGGCAAATGCCTTCGCAAGGCTCAGGGAGCCGTGCGGTCCAGGAGCTCCCAGATAAGCGGCTGATGTGATACCCGCTCCAAGCAGGGCGCGCGAGGCCTCCTCAGCCATTACGCTGATGTCGGTCATGACTGATGGAATCCTGGGGCCCGTGGTGGAGCCAAGTTGCACGATGGAAACCCCGTGGGTCAGGAGGTGTTCCATCCAGCGTTCGCCCATGAACTCTCCGATGGTTCCCGCCAGGTGCCCTTGTTCGGCAAGTTTGCGCAGGGTTGATTCGTATCCCCCGCTTTGCACCAGAATCTCCATAGTTCCTTCCCGTTGAAGTTCGTCGCGGACCCCTTGAATCAAAGGGATTTCCGCCTCCGTCATCAGGGGGAGGGCCAGCACGACGAGTTTTTTTTCCGGTCGTGACTTTTCCTCGGAAAACTTTCCCTTTTTCCTTTTTATTTTCGCCTGCATGCGCATTTTAACAATAAAATATTGCGCATATACGCAAAGACAAGGATTCTTGTTCTGATAGATTGGAATGATGAAGAAAGCACTCATCACCGGGATCACTGGTCAGGATGGCTCCTATCTGGCCGAACTTCTCCTTGGCAAAGGCTATGAGGTCCACGGCATCATCCGCCGATCCTCGACGTTCAACACCAGCCGCATCGACCATCTTTACAACGATCCCCATGTTCTGGGCACGAGACTCTTTCTTCACTACGGCGACCTGGCCGATTCCTCCCAGCTCACCAAGCTCCTCTACTCGCTCCGTCCCGACGAGATCTACAACCTCGGCGCGCAGAGCCATGTGCGCGTTTCCTTTGACATTCCGGAATACACCGGCGACGTCACCGGACTGAGCACCGTGCGCCTCCTCGAGGCGATCCGCGAGTCGGGGTTGAGTCAGGATGTCCGATTTTACCAGGCGTCATCCTCTGAAATGTTCGGCAAGGTGCACGAGGTTCCCCAGGTTGAGACCACCCCGTTCCACCCGCGCTCCCCATATGGCTGCGCCAAAGTCTTCGCCTACTGGCTCACGGTGAACTACCGCGAGGCCTACGGACTCCATGCCACCAACGGCATACTCTTCAACCACGAGAGCCCGCGCCGCGGCGAGACCTTCGTCACCCGCAAGATCACCCGCGCGGCGACCCGCATCAAGATGGGGCTCCAGAACGAGCTCTACCTCGGCAATCTGGATGCCAAGCGAGACTGGGGTTACGCCAAGGAATATGTCGAGGTGATGTGGCTGATGCTCCAGCAGGAGACGGGGGACGACTACGTCTGCGCCACCAACGAGACCCACACAATCCGCGAATTCTGCCAGGAATGCTTCGGCCTGCTCGATCTGGACTGGGAGAAGTACGTCCGTCATGACGCCCGATACGAGCGTCCGGCCGAGGTCGATCTCCTCATCGGCGACCCGGCGAAGCTCAAGCGCCGGACCGGCTGGGAGCCCAAGGTGAAGTTCAAGGAACTGGTCCGCATCATGACCGAGGCCGACTTGGATCTGGCCCGCCGCGAATTGGCCTACCAGAACACCGGCGCCGCCGACAGCGCGGACATCACGCCTCCGTAATCCCAGAACACCGGGACCACTCACCCTTTCAGTTCCATGGACTCCTCCACGCGCATCCACGTCGCCGGACACGGCGGCATGGTCGGTTCAGCCATCGTGCGAGCACTCCGGGATCGCGGACACGGAAACCTGCTCCTGCGCTCCAGATCCGAACTCGATCTCAAGGACGCTGTCGCAGTCCGCGACTTCTACGCCGGGGAAAAACCCGATGTCGTCATCGTCGCGGCCGCCCGTGTCGGGGGCATCCATGCGAACCACACCTACCCGGCGGAGTTCCTCCACGAGAATCTCGCCATCGCCCACAACACCATCCACGAGGCGTGGCGCAGCGGCGTGAAGCGACTCCTCTTTCTCGGCAGTTCCTGCATCTACCCGCGCGAAGCGCCCCAGCCGATGCGTGAGGAGTGCCTCCTCACCTTGCCGCTGGAGCCGACCAATGAGGCCTACGCGATCGCCAAGATCACCGGCCTGAAGCTCTGCCAATACTATCGCAAGCAGTACGGCGTCCTCTTCCACTCCGCCATGCCCACCAATCTCTACGGGCCCGGCGACAACTACCATCCGGAGAACTCCCACGTTCTGCCCGCGCTCATCCGCCGCTTCCACGAGGCGGTTCAGAGCGGGGCCACCGCCGTGACGCTCTGGGGAACGGGCATCGCGCGCCGCGAGTTCCTCCATGCCGACGACCTCGCCGAGGGACTTCTTGCCGTGCTCGCAATGGAGAATCCCCCCGACTGGATCAATGTCGGCTACGGCAGCGACGTGACGATCCGCGATGCGGCCGAAGTGATCGCCAGGGTGACGGGCTTCCGCGGAGAGCTTCTCTGGGATTCCAGCAAGCCGGACGGCACCCTCCGCAAACTCATGGACAACTCCAGAATCCTTGCGACGGGGTGGCGGCCCAATTACGACCTGGAGAGCGGGATCCGGCATGCCTACGCCGATTTCCTGAAACTCTCGGATGGGTCCGGCTTCAGGGAACGTTAGGGAACTGTTTCCTAAAGCTTCCGCAGAGCTTCAAGCACCAATCCCGCATGCTCTGCGGGTTTTACCTTGGGGAAGATGGCGGCAATCACTCCGCTTGCCCGGATCACGAAGGTGGTCCGCTCGGTTCCCATGTATTTTTTCCCATACATGGATTTTTCGACCCAGACCCCGTAGCTCTCGACGATCGATTTCTCCGTGTCGGCAAGAAGTGGGAAGGGCAACTCGAACTTGGCGATGAACTTTCCGTGGGAGTTCTCCGGATCGATGCTCACGCCGAAGAGATGAGCGCCTGTGGCCGTGAACTCCTTCCACGCATCACGGATGCCGCAGGCCTGCGCGGTGCAACCGGGCGTGTCATCCTTGGGATAGAAGTAGAGGACAACGGGACTGCCTTGCAGGTCGGTAAGTTTCAGTGGAGTTCCCTCGCCGTAGATGCCTCCCACGGCCGTGGTGGTGAAGGAGGGGGCTTTGTTGCCGACTTGGAGTGTGCTCATACAATGGATTTTTGGTGGTTTTAATATGGAATTCAGGTGTCCGTTGCCTCGCATGCGTTATGGCTGAGTTTCATATTTATCTTTTCGGCGTCTTCCGCTTCGTCCTTCGAAATAGGGGGTAGGAAGCGGACACGCCGATCCTGACGCGGGAGGCGGATGGTGAAGAGCAGGCCTTTGCCCGAGGCACTGTTGAGGACGATCTCTCCGCCGTGAGCCCTGACGATGCGCTGGACGACATGGAGCCCAAGCCCGTTTCCATCCTCTTTGGTGGTGTAGTAGGGTTGGAAAATCCTTTCAAAGGAACCGGGTTCGATCCCGCCGCCGGTGTCGCCGATGCTGACCCAGACATGGCTCTCGTCGCAACCCGTGGCGACGCGGAGGAGCCCTCCGGTACCCATGGCCTGAAAGCTGTTGCGGATGATGTTGTAAAGCGCCTGGCGCATCTGGTCACGGTCGAGGGAGACGAGGGGGAGGTGGTTCCCCGGAAAGACCTCGAGGGTGATGTCGCGGTCCTCGATCTCGCCGCGCAGGAATCCGACGGTCTCGTCGATCAGGCTGTTCAGATCGGAAAGTGTGCAATCAAGAGGAGCCGGGCGCACCGCCTTGAGGAACTGGGTGATGATCTGGTCTAGTCGTCGAACCTCGTTCCGTGCAATGGAGACGGATCCGGCGAGGTCCTTCTGGTCGTCCGCCGCGGACTCTTTTTTCAGCCGTCGCTCGAGAAGCTGGAGCTGGATGTCGAGGGAGTTGAGGGGGTTGCCGATCTCGTGGGCCACCCCCGCCGCCAGGAGGGTGACAGCCGACAACCGCTCACTCTCGATGGTCTCCTGGGTTTCCTTCCTCGCCTCGGTGATGTCACGGAGGATGATCGCCCGCCCGACAAGCTCCCTGTGCGCGTCCTCGGCCTCGTCGCTCATCAGCGGCGTGACATAGAAATTCAGGAAGCGTCTCCGCGGGTAAAAGACCTCCAGATCGCGGCTCATGACGTCTCCGGAGTTCGCCACGGATCGCAGATCAAGGCCGGGAATCGCCTCGCCGAGTCGGCATCCGAGGTGTTCGGTCGCGTCCATTCCGAAGAAGGTGCACGCCGACTTGTTCAGGTAGATGATCCTGTCCTGCGGATCAGTGACGACGACCCCCTCCAGCAGAACGTTGAAGATGGTCTCGAGAAAGCCTTTCTCATGGGAGAGGGCCTGCAGGTACTGGCCGACGTCACCCGGTTCGACGAATCGGATCCGCTCGACAAGCTTGTCGATGAATCCCCGGTTCATCAGGAAAGAAGTTCCTCCAGTTCCGCGACCCTGCGCGAAAAGAGAGCGAGGGCCGCTTCGACGGGTTCCGGTGAGCACATGTCGACGCCGGCCTCGGCCAGGGTATCGATCGGGAACCTGCTTCCGCCGCTCTTCAGGAAGCCGAAGTAGCGTCCGGTTTCCCCGCTTGCAAGCACCTGATCGGCCAGCGTGATGGCCGCCGAGATCCCGGTGGCGTACTTGTAGACATAGAAGGCGCTGTAGAAATGAGGGATGCGCAGGCATTCCAGTTCCAGTTCCGCATCGATGACCACACCGGGTCCGAAGTAGGTGTCGAGCAGTCCCCGGTAGTTCCTGCGGAAGCTTTCGAGCGTGAGGGCCGCCCCCGATTCCTCGTCGGCGTGGATTCCCTTCTCAAACTCGGCGAACATGGTCTGCCGGAAGAGGGTGCCGCGGAGGTCGTCGATCTGCCGGTTGATCAGGTAGGCCCGCATCGCGCGGTCCGTGGTCCCGGCCAGGAGATGCTCGGTGAGCAGGATCTCGTTGAATGTGGAGGCCACCTCGGCCAGGAAGATAGGGTAGTGGTAGTTCTGGAAGTTCTGCGTCCGGCGCGAATACCAGGTGTGCATCGAGTGACCGGCCTCGTGCGCAAGGGTGTAGATGTCCGAGAAGACATCCGCCTTGTAGTTCATCAGGATGTACGGAGGACCCTCGTAGGTTCCATAGGAGAATGCGCCGCTGCGCTTTCCCTTGTTCTCGTAGCGGTCGCACCAGCGCTCCGATCGGAGACCTTTGGCAAGGGTCTCCGTGTACTCCTCGCCGAGGGGTCGCAGGGAGGCGAGGACTTTTTCCACGGCCTCGTCAAAGGGGACGTCGCTTTGAACCGCCCCCACCAACGGAGCATAGGTATCGTAGATATGAAGGTCTGTCAGATTGAAGACACGCTGACGGAGGGCGTAGTAGCGGTGGAGTGAGGGGAGGCGGGCGCGGACCGCGGTGATCAGGTTATCGTAGACGCCGACCGGAACATTGTCGGCAAAGAGGGATGCCTCCAGCGCCGAGGGGTAATTCCGGGCACGTGCCAGGAAGACGTCGGCCTTCACGGAACTGGCCAGAGAACTGGCCAGGGTGTAGCGGTGGGCCGAAAACTCGGCGTAGAATCCGTCGAAGGCCGCCTTGCGCACGGCGCGGTCGGGGCGTTGGAGCAGGGAGGAAAAACTGCTCTGGGTCAGCTCGATCTCGCGTCCGAG
This sequence comes from Chthoniobacterales bacterium, assembly GCA_044236545.1. Classification (GTDB taxonomy): domain Bacteria; phylum Verrucomicrobiota; class Verrucomicrobiia; order Chthoniobacterales; family UBA6821; genus UBA6821. The sequence goes on along the minus strand of JBIIGI010000004.1, from coordinate 23,733 downwards.
TTCATCCCTGACCATGCCGAAGCTCATGTCGACATTGGTGAGTTGGGAAAAGGTCTCATGATGACCAGAGATGGCCGGCATGGCTAGGGAGAGCAGGCGTTCCTCCTTGTTGCCGAGGATATGCGGCTTGAGCCGACGCAGGCGGGCCAGCGGGATCACCCATTCCGACAGCAGGGGATCAATCAGAAAGGAGTCGAAGGTTTCGTCCGGGATGCCCTGGATCTCCGGCGCGACCCATGAGCAGGCCTCCCCGATTTTGGCGCAGAGCGAGGAGAGTCGTCCGTCGCGGTCAAGTGAGTCTGATCGCGAACTATCTTCGGAAAGACGCAGTCCGGCATACTGGGCCAGGCGTTCGCTGGAGCGGTCGAGCGATTTCTCGAACTCAAGGAGGGCCAGGAGATCGGCGGCGCTCCGTCCAAGGGTTCCCCGGTAAGCGGCGACTTCGCCGTAGCGGATGGAGAGTGAGGTGAACTCTGCCTCCCAAGCGGCGTCATCCGGAAAAAGCGGCGCGAGATCCCACGTGTCGGCAACCGCGACCTGGGAACGTGTTTTCAAGGTCGTGGGCGTCGCATCCCCGGAGAGATCGGCGATGAGAGGGGGCGTCTTCATCCCGGGGTGGGGGAGGGAAACCCTCATGGAGGACTTAATGTTTGGCCTTTCCCTGCGAGGCGACGGCGGCCATTGCGGCGGCGATGGCCTCCTGATCGCCCAGGTAATAGTGACGGATCGGCTTGAGATCATCGTCGAGTTCATAGACGAGCGGGACGCCCGTCGGGATATTGAGGGCAAGGACTTCCTCCTCGCTCAGGTTGTCGAAATATTTCACCAGGGCGCGGAGCGTGTTGCCATGAGCCGCCACGAGAACCTTCTCTCCGCGCTTCACGGCAGGGGCGATCTCATCGTGCCAGTAGGGGAGGACGCGTTCCACCGTGTCCTTCAGGCATTCGGTGAGGGGGAGGTCGGATTGGGGCACATTCCTGTAGCGGGCATCGTGTCCGGGCCAGCGATCGTCGCTTTTTTCGAGGGGTGGCGGGGGTATGTCATAGCTGCGTCGCCAGACCAGCACCTGCTCCTCCCCGAACTTGGCGGCGGTCTCGGCCTTGTTCAGTCCCTGAAGGGAGCCATAGTGGCGCTCGTTGAGTCGCCATGAGCGCTCGACCGGAATCCAGAGTTCGTCGAGTTCGTCGAGGATCATCCAAAGAGTGCGGAGGGCGCGCTTGAGAACGGAGACGTAGGCTCGGTCAAAGGAGTAACCCTCTTTCTTGAGAAGTTCCCCCGCGGCCCCGGCCTCTCCCAGCCCTTTTTCGTTCAGATCGACATCGGTCCATCCAGTGAAACGGTTTTCACGGTTCCAAGTGCTTTCACCATGACGGATGAGGACAAGTTTGTGCATCCACTAATCCTAATCTGGTTGTATCCGCTTTGGAAAGAGAGGAGGTGAAGGCGTCGTGCTCAAAATCCCTGGCGCGCTCGCTCGTCTTGCTTTCCGGAGGAATAGCAGAAGGTCCGCGCTAACCCGTACGCGGATAAAAAACCTTTCGCCATTTTGAGTTCCGGGGCCGCAGCCTCAAAAAAGGAACCGGGTGACGTAGAGCAGGACGAAGATCGCAAGCAGGATGAAGATTCCACCCGTGAGCAGGACTCCGCGGAAGCCGTAGACTTCTTCCTTCGCGCTGCGGATCAGGCGGGTGGTGACGGTGAAGCGCCACGTGGAGAGGAGCATGAGGATGAGGCCGAATGCGACAAGGACAATGCCCGCTTCCCTGCCGAGTGGCGAGGTCATCTGCAGTCTCCCGTCCGTCATTGATTTTGCAAAGGCCCTCACCACGAGGTCAAAACGTTCGAGCAGAAACCCGAAGGCGATCAGGGCAAGGGAAGTCCTGATCCAAGCAAGGTAGGTCCGTTCGTTGGCGGCGAGATCGTTGTAGCGGCTGATCATGGTCTGGGTCCGTTCTGTTCGATGATGGTGGGGAGCCTCCTGCGACGGTCCCCGAGACGCGGAATGCAGGCGATGAGCGCCCGTGTGTAGGGATGTTGGGGATTGCGGAGCACCTGATCAGTCTCTCCGTATTCGACGACTTCGCCGCGGTACATGACGGCCACATGGCGGGCCAGGCCGCGGATGATGGCGAAGTTGTGGGTGATCAGAATAACGGCCATGCCGAGATCGCGCTGGAGTTCCCTAAGCTTGTCGAGAATCTGCTTCTGGATCGTGACATCGAGGGCCGTGGTCGGTTCGTCCGCAATGAGCAGATCGGGGCGGGCCGAGAGAGCCATGGCGATCATGACGCGCTGCTGCATGCCGCCGCTGAGTTGATGGGGATAGTCGTGGAGCCTCGAAGCCGGGTCGACGATCCCGACCGCATCGAGCCAACGGATGATCTCGGCATCGATGTCGCTCACATCGGGGCGGTGCAGGCTGATCATCTCGGCGATCTGGCTGCGGATCGAGTAGACGGGATTCAGCGAGGTGGATGGCTCCTGAAAGACGTAGGCGATCCTGCCTCCGCGTACCAGGCGCAGTTCGGTGTCGGAGGCGGTCAGGAGATCCTTTCCCTCAAAGATGATCTCACCGCCTTGGTAAATGGCGGGAGGCGAGGGGAGTAGGCGCGTGATGGCGAGGGCGGTCACGCTCTTTCCGCTACCGCTTTCGCCCACGATCGCAAGCGTCTCGCCCTTGCCAAGTTCCAAGGAAACTCCCCGAAGAGCAGGAGTGACGGTGTCGCCCGAGCGGAAAGCGATTTTAAGGTTGCGGATGGAGAGCATGGGAAAAGGCAAAATGCAGAAGGATTGAGAAAATATGAGGGATGAATTATGAAGTATGAATGGCGGAGGCCTTGGTCTTCTTGGAAATGGTCGTGAGGATGGCGATGAGTTGATCTCACTCTTGATAAAGATCCTTCAATTTCTGAGAGGAGACGATATCTGATTCAATCAGCAACTCGAGCCAGTAGGCGGTTTCATCCAATTCCTTGATACAAACTCCGATGATGGAGATGAACTCTGGCTTGGACCTGGAACGTTTGGCTTCGCGGTAATTTGCTCCAACGGATGTTCCTGATCTATGAGCCTGCTTTCCCAATACTTGGGCCTGGGTGTTCTTGGGAAGGGAACAGAAAAGCCTGATCACCCGAAGGGCGAATTCCTTCGTCCTTGCGGAAAGCTCAACCGGGGGTGTCTTTTCATCCCTCATCATTCATCCTTCATCATCAGCCCCTGCTTTCCGCCGCCTCCCTCAGGGCATCCCCCGCAAGGTAGAATGACAGCGAGGCGATGAAGATGGCGAGTCCGGGAAAGAGGATCAGCCACCAGGCGTCGAGAAGGTAGGTCTTTCCGTCGGCGATGATGTTTCCCCAAGTCGCTTGGGGAGGCTGGACACCGAACCCGAGGAAGCTGAGGCCCGCCTCCGAGAGGATCGCGTCGGGGATGCCAAGCACTGCGGTCACGAAGATCGGTGCGGCGGCATTCGGCAGGATATGGCGTGTGATGATTCTCCGGGCGTTCTGCCCAAGGATCAGGGCTCCCTTGACGTATTCCGTCTCGCGGAGAGTCAGGAACTCCCCTCGCACCAGTCGAGCCGTCCCCGTCCAACTCACGAAGCCGATCACGACGACGATATTCAGCAGGCTGGGGCCGAGGAGTGCCACGGCGGTCAGGATGAGGAAGAAGGTCGGGAAGCAGAGCAGGGCATCGACCGAGCGCATCAGGATCTGGTCGGTGAGGCCGCCGAAATAACCGGCAACGGCTCCCACCACCATGCCGATGGCAAGCGAGACAAAGACGGCGATCAGCCCCACGCTCAGTGAGATCGAGGCGCCGTGGAGCATTCGCGAGAGGACATCGCGGCCGAGATTATCGGTTCCAAGCCAGTGCTGGACCGAGGGGGGGAGGAGTTTCAGCTCGAGGTTGGTGACATTGGGATCGCAGGGCCAGTGATGATCGAAGGCCGAGAGAAGGGCAGTCCCCCCTGCCAGCAGGGCGAAGAGAACGATGATCACGACCGAGATCCGGGCGAGGGGATCGGCGCGGAAGCGGCGCAGGATCCTTCCCGTGGGTGTTTCGGAAACAGTGGCGGGTCCGGAGTTCATGCTATTCGAGGCGAACGCGCGGATCGACGGCCGCATAGAGAAGGTCCGAGACCAGGTTTCCGAGGAGCACCAGGGCGGCCACGACAAAGTTCAACGCCACCAAGGTGGGGTAGTCACGTTCCAGCACTGCCTCGTAGCCAAGCCGTCCCATGCCCGGGTAGGCGAAGATGCTCTCGATGATCACGGAGCCACTGATGAGCGCCGGAAGGAGCATCCCGATGCCGGTGACAAGCGGACGGATGGAGTTTCTGAGAGCATGCTTGTAGAGGACTATCTCTTCGGCAAGTCCCTTGGCCCGGGAGGTCCGGATGTAATCCTCGCGGAGTGTCCCGATCATCGTGGCCCGGAGGTAGCGCGACTGGGAGGCGATTCCTCCGATGGCGAGAATCGTGGCCGGGATCAGGAGGTGCCAGAGAGTGTCGAGTCCCGCGGCGAAGTCGTTGGGGAAGACGATGCCGTAGCTGTGGGTGCCGAGAATCGGGACGCCGAAACCCTTCACCAGCACGATCGCCAGCAGATAAGAGACCCAGAATCCAGGCAGGGCGATGAAGAGGAAGGCGAGGAAGGATCCGGCCATGTCCTGCCACTTTCCGGCGTTCCTTGCGGCGTAGACGCCAAGCAGGGTTCCGAAGGAGAGTGAGATGAGGATCGCGGTGATATTGAGCGCGAGGGTGGCCGGAAGTCGCTCCATGATCTTTCCCATCACGGGCCGGTCATCCTTGATGCTGCGCAGATCTCCCGTGAAGAGATCCTTCATCATGAGCGTGTATTGCTCGTGAAGGGGGCGGTCGAGGTGGAACTTTTTGCGGAAGTTGGCCTTCACTTCGGCTGAGATCTTTGGGTTGAGCTCGCCCCACGGGTAGGGACTACCCGGCGTCATCGTGACGATGAAGAAGCTGATGATACTGATGATGAAGAGCAGCACCACGCTCAGGGAAAGACGGCGGATCAGGAAGGAGGTCACCGGGGGAAAGGATGAATTATGAAGGATGAATGATGAAAGGGAGAGAGGACTGCGTCCAATTAGGAACTGCGGCCTTGCTCCGGGAAGGGAAAGAGCTTTTGAGATTTTTCATAATTCATCCTTCATCATTGTTTTGGCGGATACTCCGGACGATAAAACCACTCCATGTCGTAACTCCATCCAGCCTTGGTCATCCGTACGGGTTCGTCGATCCATTCGCCGGGCTTCGGGCCTGGATGACGGAGTCGGTAGGCGCCTTTCCACATCACCTCGGTTCCCTCGGGGACAAAGAGGAAGAGGTAGGGTTGGTCGGCGTAGATCGTCTGCTGGAGTTTCCCGGCGAGCCGGATGATCTCGGGACGTGCGTATTCTTGGCGGAGATCGGTCAGCAGATGGTCGGCTTCAGGGTTGTTGTAGCCGATGAAGTTCAGTTCTTCCGGATGGGTCTGGCTGGAGTGCCAGATAGCGTACTGGTCAAAGTCATAGCCGAGCCCCCATCCGAGCACGATGGCATCGAACTCTCCCTTGCTGACAAATCGCTTCAGCAGGACGGCCCACTCGTAGATCTCCACCTTCACCTCGATGCCGATCTGCTTGAGGTCATCCTGGACGAGGGTGGCGATATCGCGTCGAACCTCGTTGCCGTTGTTGGCGAGCAGTGTGAAGGTGAACCGCTTCCCATCCTTCACGCGGATTCCGTCCGGACCGACCTTCCAGCCTGCTTGATCTAGGAGCTTGCAGGCGGCCGCGGGATCGTAGGTGATGGGTTTGATCGAGGGATCGAAGAACCAGACCTGGGGGGTGAAGAGCCCGGTCGACTGAACTCCACGGCCATAGATGATGTATTTGATCATCTGCGGGACATTCACGGCTTTGGCCAGAGCCTGCCTGACACTGAGGTCCTGGAACATGGGCCGGCGGAGATTCCAGCCGATGTAGTTGTACATGTTGCCCGGGGCGCTGAAGAGATCGAACCGAGGGTCTTTCTCCAAACCTTTCACGGCCCAAGGACTGACATTCCAAAAATCGACCTGCTTGGTCTGGAAGGCCAGTTGGAGGGTTAGGGGATCCGGCAGGACGCGGAAGACGACGGAATCAAGCCACGGTGAGCCGAGGAAATAGTCGGGGTTTTTGACCAACCGGATGAACTCGTTCGTCTTCCAGGAGCTGAACTTGAAGGGACCCGTGCCGATCGGTTTCCGATTATACGACTCGGGCCATCTGGAGGGATCGAGTTTGCCGAGGAGATGCTCCGGGAGGATCGCCCCCATCCAGCTGAGGAGCGCGGGGGAAAAGGGTTTCTTATAGCGGACGACGACGGTGCGCGGATCGGGTGTCTCCACGGAGGAGACAAGCTCGAAGTCGGAGCGGCGAGGGGAGGCAACCTTCTCATCCATGATCGCCTTGCAGGTGAAGGCGACATCGGACGAGGTGAAGGGGGCTCCGTCATGCCAGCGCACACCGTCTCGCAGGGTGAATCGGATGATCGGCTCGGCCTTGAAGGGACGTTCCTTGCCGCCGGGTGCCAAGGCGGGGAAGGGGAGCGGGTGAAGGCCCTTATCATTCAGGATCCGATTCAGATCATCCGATTCCTTAAGACCGGGCTCTTCAAGAACCAGCGTCAACAACTTCCCCTTCAAGATTCTCTCAAGGGGCATGAACCGGCAACGTTCCAATGCCATGTTTGCCCTTTCTGCCTCTTCCTCCGTGGCGAATTGAAACGTCGTCTCCTGCGAAAGCTCCCACTTGATGGCCAGATCACCCACGATCTCAAGATCCTGATTGTATTTGATCAATCCGTTGAAGATCAGTCCGCCAACCTGTGAAGAGGCCGAGTCGGCTTGCTGGACAGGATTCAGGGTGGAGGGCTCTCCCAAGGTACCGATGGACATCTCGTTCTTCTTGGCCACCGAGAGATAGGTGGCATTGACGAATGCCGCCGCTAGCAGGAGAAGGAACGCCGCCGGAATGCCGTAGAGAAAGAGCCGGAGGGTGCGCATCGCAGGGAAGGGATGAAGGTTGAATTATGAAGGGTGAAACGGTGAATCACAGGCTATTCCATGATGACTGCCACTAAAAATTCACCTTTGGAGGTTGTCCCGGGAGGTTCTCCGTGCTTTGCTCATCCGTTCACCATGAAAGTCACCATCGAACAGAAAGAGACCTGCATCGTCGACCTGCATATTGAAGTTCCGCCCGAGCGCTTCCAAGCGGAGTGGAAAGAGGTCGGCTCCGAATACCGCCGTCTGGCCAATCTTCCCGGATTCCGCAAGGGAAAGGCTCCGATCGCGATCGTCGAGAAGAAATATTCCCAGGAGATCGAGCAGGAAGTAACCCGCAAGCTTCTAGATCTCGCCGTCCGTGAGGCAATCACCCAGCAGAATCTCTCCCCGGTCCAGAGCCCGAATGTCCGCGACATCAAGCTGGAGGGTGATCGCGCCCTGCGCTTCACGGCGACCGTGGTGACCCGCCCGGCAATCACTCTTCCGGAATACAAGGGACTCCAGGTGACCGTTGAGAAGCCTGCCGTCGATGAGAAGCAGGTGGAGGAATTCCTCGAGGGGCTCCGCGGCGACTTGGCCGACTTCAAGACGGTCGAGGGCCGTCCCCTTGCGATGGGTGATTTCGCAGTGCTGGACTACGAGGGATCCATCGATGGCAAGTCGCTTGCCGAGACCTATCCCGACCTGCAGCCGACCTACTCGGGACGCAAGAACTTCTGGATTAAGCTGGAAGATGAGCGCCCGATCCCGGGACTCGCCGCATCCATGGCCGGCATGAAGACGGGCGAGACCCGTGATTGCACGGTCGCGTTCCCGAACGAGTTCGGCGAGGAGAAGCTTCGCGGCTACAAGGTGATCTACAAGGTGACCCTCCACGAGATCAAGGAGCGCGAACTTCCTCCGCTTGACGATGCCTTTGCCGCCAAGCTGAGCCCCGGATCGACGCTTGAGAAGATCCGCGAGCAGGTCCGTGAGCGGCTACAGGCCAACGCCGAGGAGAATTTCACCCGTGAGGTCCGTGCCGATGTCGTGAAGCAGCTTCTCGCCATGGTGACGGTCGATATTCCCTCCACGATGGTCCAGCAGGAGAGCACCTCGATCCTCAAGGAGATCATCCGCGAGAACCAGCAGCGCGGCGTCTCCGAGGAGGAACTCCGTTCCCATCAGGAAGAGTTGCTCGGTGCCGCGCGCCAGAGCGCCGGTGACAAGGTGAAGCTGAACTTTATCCTGGGCGAGGTGATCGGGAAGGAGGGGATCAGCGTCTCCAGGGAGGAACTTGCCTGGCGCGTCACCACGATGGCCGAGCGCTACCAGATGACCCCGCAGAAACTCCTCAAGGAACTCCAGAAGCACCGTGCACTCGCCGGCATCGAGGAGGAGATCGCCCTCGGCAAGGCCCTTGATACGATTGTCTCCCATGCTAGGGTGAATGGAGAGGATCCCAAGCCAATCGTTCACACCAAGCATTCCCATGATGAAGAACCCCATGTCCATGGCCCCGGTTGTGGGCACGACCACTAATCCCATGAGTGGAAACAGAGCCCCTCATTCCATGCTCGTCCCGATGGTGGTCGAGCAGACCGGCCGCGGAGAACGCAGTTACGACATCTATTCCCGCCTTCTCAAGGACCGGATCATCTTCATTGGCACGGGGATCGACGACCATGTCGCCAACCTGGTCATCGCCCAACTTCTCTTCCTCCAGATGGAGGATGCCAAGAAGGACATCCATCTCTACATCAACTCCCCCGGAGGTTCGGTGACCGCCGGTCTGGCCATCTACGACACGATGCAGTTCGTCACCTGCGACGTGAACACCTACTGCATGGGCATGGCCGCCAGCATGGGGGCCTTCCTTCTCTGCGCCGGAACCAAGGGGAAGCGCTTCGCCCTTCCTAACTCCGACATCATGATCCATCAGGTCTCCGGCGGCGCCCACGGCACCGCCAGCGACGTCGAGCGGAGCGTGGAGTTCATGTACAAGCTCAACCGAAGACTGACCAAGATCATTGCCGAGAACACCGGCAAGAGCATCGAACAGGTCAAGATGGATGCTGACCGCGACTACTACATGACCGCGGATGAGGCCAAGGAATACGGTCTCGTCGACGAGGTCGTGAAGTACCGCAAGGAGCTCAAGAACCCTCCCGAGAAGGCCGTGGATTCGGCTGAATAAGCTCTCCAGTTCACGAATCTCCACCAACTCCCAAACCCGTGGCACGATCCAGTAACCTGACAATGTGCTCTTTCTGCGGAAAGAGTCACGCCGAAGTCCGCAAGTTGATAGCAGGACCCGGCGTCTACATCTGCGACAGTTGCATCACGGTCTGCAAGGGTATCCTCGACAAGGAGGGGGGGGCGGAGGAGCATGGAGCCGATGGTGGGGAACTGCGCGTTCCGAAGCCCTCTGAAATCCGTGCCGAACTCGATCGGCATGTGATCGGGCAGGATCTCGCCAAGCGGACCCTCTCGGTCGCCGTCCACAATCATTACAAGCGCATCACCCTGGAGCAACGCGGATTCCCACCCGGGCTCCTCTCCGAGGGGCTTGCGGAGGTCGAGGTCGAGAAGAGCAACATACTTCTCATGGGACCCACCGGTTCCGGAAAGACCCTGCTGGCACGCACGCTGGCGCGCATTCTGGATGTTCCGTTCACCATCGCCGACGCCACCACGCTGACCGAGGCGGGTTATGTCGGGGAGGATGTCGAGAATATCGTGCTGCGCCTGCTACAGAACGCAGACTACGATGTGAAGAAGGCGGAGATGGGCATCGTCTACATCGATGAGATCGACAAGATCGGCCGCAAGACTGACAACGTCTCGATCACCCGCGATGTCTCCGGTGAGGGGGTCCAGCAGGCACTCCTCAAGATCCTTGAGGGAACCACCTGCAACGTCCCCCCCCAGGGTGGGCGGAAGCATCCCCATCAGGAGTATATCCAACTCAACACGCAGAACATCCTCTTCATCTGCGGGGGGGCCTTCGTCGGCCTGGAGAAAATCATCCAGCGCCGGAGCGGCGGGAAGACACTCGGCTTCCATTCCAAGTCCGAGGAAGGCCTCGATCCAGCCGATGCCCTGAAAATCCTGGCCTCCGTGGAGCCCGAGGATCTGCTCTCGTTCGGGATGATCCCCGAGTTCATCGGACGGCTGCCCGTGCTTGCCTCGCTCGAGCAACTCAACGAGGCGCAGTTGGTTCGCATCCTGACCGAGCCACGCAACGCCCTGGTGAAGCAGTTCACCAAGCTTCTGGCCATGGATGAGATTTCCCTGACGGTAACCAAGGACGGACTTTCCGCTTTGGCGGAGTCAGCCGTGAAGAAGGGAACCGGAGCCCGAGCCCTCCGATCGTTGATCGAAAAGATCATGCTCGACGTCATGTACGAGGCCCCAGACCGCGATGACGTGACGGGTGTCACAATCAACCGTTCCGTCGTTGAGGGGAAGCGTTCCGCGATGGTGCGCCGCCGTCAGGAGAAGGACGCCGCCTGAGTCCGTGGGACGGATCGAGAATCCGGAACTGATTCCCGTTCCCGGGAGAATGGCCCCGAACGACGGGTTGGCGGCGGCCCGTCAGGAACTCATCCGCAAAGCAGCGGGATTTTCCCGGATTGAATGTGATTTTGGTGCCTCGAAGGGGAAATTTCTTTCTGAGAGCGCCGTGCTGAACCCCGGCGTTTTCTTTGCCGGAATCGAGGGGCTTTCCGACCGTGTGAAACGCGCCAACAGGAAGATCGAGCGTCAGGGAATCGCCAACGCCTCGCTCTGGCGCGGATGGGGGAAGGAATCACTGGATGCCCTCGTGCCGGATGGCTTTCTCGACACCCTGCATGTCTCCTTTCCGGATCCCTGGCCGAAGAGACGGCATTGGTTCCGCCGCCTTGTGAATGTAGCGTTCCTCGGGATCGCGGCCACCAAGCTCAAGCCCGGAGGCGTATTGCGCCTCATGACAGATCACCCCGGATACTTCGATTCCATGAAGCAACAGCTTGCGATCCACGGCGGCTGGGTCGAGGTGGAGTGGACTGATGGGTTGATGCGTCCGGTGACCGAGTTTGAGACCATCTTTCTGGCGAAGGGGGATCCGATCGGTCGGATTGCGGTGAAAAGAGTTGAAGAGTTGAAGAGTTGAAGAGTTGAAGGCAGGCTGATTCATGTGACGGATTTTTCCACCGAGTCCGAGGAATCCGACGAGTCGTTGATGAGGGCGATCGCCCTAGGTGACCACGATGCGTTCCGGGTGCTGGTGGATCGCCATCAACGCCTCGTGATCGGCACCGTGGCCAGGATGATCGGTCCGGCTGATGCCGAGGATCTAGCCCAGCAGGTCTTTCTCAATGTCTGGAAGTCGGCACCACGATGGCGTCCCGAGGCCAAGGTGACCACGTGGTTGATGACCATCACAAAGCGCCTGGTCTTCAACGAATCCCGCCGCCGCGTCCGTTCGCGGTTGATTCCGCAATCCCTGGGGGATGAGCCATTGCCCGAGCAACCGGATTATGCTCCGGGACCGGACGGCAGGGCCATGCGTCTGGAGCTTCAGTGCGCGATTGATTCCGCCATGGCGTCCCTGTCTGAAAAAGAGCGTCTTGCCGTGGTTCTGCGCCGCCATGAAGGGATGCCCTACGAGGAGATCGCCATCGTGCTGGGAGTCAGCCTCGCAGCTGTCAAAAGCCTCCTCTTCCGCGCCCATAAACTGCTCAAGCAACGCCTCTCTCCCTATCTGGAGGGATGATCACCCGACGAAGCGGGTGAAGTTCGCGGCGGATTCGCGTTCGGTTTGCAGCGAATTCGCGATTCCGGAGACATCCTCGTAGCCCAGAGCCATGCCGCAGACAAGCATCTGCTCTTCGGGGATCGCGAGATGCCGGGTCACGATCCGGTGATACTTGGTGAATGCGGCCTGCGGACAGGTGTCGAGACCACGTGCCCGTGCGGCGATCATGACATTCTGAAGGAACATCCCGTAATCAAGCCAGCTTCCCTGCCCCAGAATCCGGTCGATGGTGAAGAAGAGGCCAACGGGTGCGTCGAAGAATGCGTAGTTGCGGGCGAACTGTCGGTTCATCCGATCCTTGTCGCCCTTGGCGATTCCAAGGAGACCGTAGAGGTCGTAGCCGACCTTGCGCCGCCGGTCGATATAGGGATGCGTCCACTTCGCGGGATAGTAGGAATATTCCTGGGTATGTTCCGCATCACGCGCGGTATCGAGCGCCGTCTCGATGAGTTCGCGGGAAAGGGCCTCCTTTTTTTGGCCGGTGACGACAGTGACCTTCCAGGGTTGGGTGTTGGTGCCTGAGGGTGCGCGTGCCGCAACATCCAGTATCTCCAGGATGGTTTCCTTCGGCACCGGCGTGGGGAGATACCCACGCACCGATCGCCGACCCTTGATCACCTCATCGACGATCCGGGTCACATCGTTATGGTCGAATGCCCTCTCCTCCTTTTTCATTCGGCCTTTCCGGTCACGGTTCCGGATATGCCTCGATGAACTTCGTATACCACAAGGCCGAGGGGGTGGCGATGCGGTCGTGGGTCTTCTTGTCGTAGGAGAAGAGGCCGAACTGTGCGTGATTCCAACCTTCGGTCCACTCGTAGTTGTCGACGAGGGTCCATGGGAAATATCCCCGGACGTCCACTCCCTCGTTCATTGCGCGGCGCATCTGGGCGATGTGTTCGCGGAAGTAACGGATCGATTTCTGGCCGCTCTGGGTGCCGATGCCGTTCTCGGAGATGACGATCGGCTTGTGGTAGCGGCCATGGACATCCTTGAGGATGTGATAGAGACCCGTGGGAACGATCTCCCATCCGAGCTGGGTGTATCCGGAGTTATGCTCTCCGCTGGGTCGGAAGATGAAGCGAACCGCGCTGGCCTGCTGCGAGTAGTAGTAGTTTACCCCGATCAGGTCGCAGGTGTCGGCCACCATGTCGAGTTGGTCGAAGTTCTGGTGCTGCATGAGGTTGTAGACGGAGCGCGTGGGGTCGAGGAAGCGGGCCTTATTCCAGTGGGGCAGGGAATAGATGCCCATGATCAGGGCGTCGGGTCGCTCTTCCCTGACGATCCCAGCGGCGTCGCGGAACATGTCCGCGGAGACCCGCATCGCCTTTTTGTAGGAGCCGGGACGCATCAGAAGACCGGGAGGCCAGTGGGCGGCCAGCCATCCGAGCTGAAGGGCCCCGTTAGGCTCGTTCTGCGGGATGTAGATACGGACATCTGCCTTGGTGGCCTTCACGACGCGCCGGACGTGGGCCTGCCAGGCGGTGCGGACGTCGGGGTTGAGGAAGTTGGCCTTGGACTTGTCCTTGGGACAGAGCCAGTCCGGGAAGGTGAAGTGCCAGAGGGTGATGAGCGGCTCGATCCCGGCCTCACGGCACTTGCGCGCCATCCCGGCATACTGGCGGAGGGCCGACTCGTTGATGACCCCCTTGCGCGGTTCGATCCGTGCCCATTCGACGCCGAAGCGGAAATGATTCACTCCCAGTTTCCGCAGGGCGGCCAGATCCTTGTCGAATTCGCTCCAGGAAAAGACTCCCTCGTCACCGCGGGGTGGTGCCCCTCCCTCATCGGCAAAGCAGTCCCAATCTGTCCTATAATACCACTTGGAACCTGGGGCGCATCCCCGGTCCTCATTCTGGAACGATGCGGTGGAGGTGCCCCACCAGAATGGCTCCTTCGGGAGCTTCCCGAGAACGATCGCCTTGGCCGGAGGTCTGTAGTGGGGAACGGGCGAGATGCATCCGCTGAAGAAAAGGGTGAGCGGAAGGAGCAGGAAAAACGGTATCTTTATCCGTAAGGTTGCTTGATGCATGGGACAAGCCCTAGTAGCAAGGGTTCAATCGATCAATCATGAAGAGTTCGTTTTTCCTTTCTGCGGCGGCATTGCTGCTGACGATGGTGCAGCCGCTCTGGGCCATCGATCTGCCCAACGGCCGTCTTGCACCTGACACCCTCCTCCTGAACGATGGCAGCGAACTCCACGGCCTGATCCTCAAGAACAACGCCAAGGAGGTGATTCTCCAACAGCGCATGGGCGAGGTGGTAATCCCCAAGTCGCAGATCCGAAGGATCATGGACGAGGGGGATGCGCTGGTCTACTTCGCCGACATCGCAGATTCGGGCAAGCTTCCCCCATGGCGGATGATCGTTCAGGACCTTCGCGCCGACGACAATATCCGATCCTTCAGGCAGGTGCCCGCCACGACGATCGACAACGGCCGTCTGCGCAACATTCCCTACCTCTCGTTCCGGGTGAACAAACGCACCGAGCTGAATGTGTACGGCAATCCCGAGGATCCGGTCTGCCTGGAGTTCGGTGTCTACGGCAAGGGACTCGCGCTAATGCGCTTCAAGAATGTCGTCCGCGCCTATCTGGCCGGCATCCTGACTTCCCGGGATGAGATTTCCGCACTGTACGGGATCAGTGACCGCGGTGGTGTCAGGAAGGTCGGAAAATTCACCTTCGAGGTGACTCCGCAGGATGCACCCGATTCCTATGGGGGATGGTGGATCTCGATTTATGATGCGAACCGCCTCGACCGTGCCCGTGTCTCCGATGAAGAGTATCGCAAGAACACCCTTCCTTTCCATGTGGTCAATGACTCCAGAGGTGAGCTGAGGGTGGATCGCCAAAAGAATTTCGATAAAGTCATCTCCGGCGGAACGCAGTCTTGGTCGGAAATGATTCCCGATCTGAGGGGTTTTTACCGCGACTCGATGGGTGACCTGAAGTTACTCACCGTCAAGGCGACGGAAAAGCTCAAGCAGTCCACCTCCGCAACCACACCACGCCATTGACCACGTTCCTCCGTCCCGCGGCCATCGCGGCAATCCTGACGATCCTTTCCGGCTGCGTCCTCCATCCGCTCGGACCACTCGACAAGGCCCCGGAGAACCGTGCGGAAAAGCTCAAGGGATACGCCCACTTCGCCTGGGGCATCTCCACCAGCAGTCTCCAGTATGAGAACAAGGCGGAGAAGCCCGGGGAGAAGAACTACTATGTTCGTGACTGGGATCTTCTCGTGCAGCAGAAGAAGGCCCCGGTGGTCGGCAATGCGCTCTTCAGCTGGAGTGACTTTGACAAGGATCTCGCCGCCCTGAAGAAGATCGGCGTCACCCATTACCGCTTCAGCATCGAGTGGGCACGAGTCGAACCCCAGCCAGGACGCTACAACGAGGAGGCCGTGCAGGGATATGTCCGCATGTGCCGGAAGCTGAAGGAGGCGGGGATCGAGCCGGTCGTGACCCTTTGGCATTTCACCTTCCCCGCATGGCTGACCGATACGAAGGACAGCTCCAAGACCAACTGGCTCCATCCGCTGGTGCGGGAACGCTGGAACCTCTATGTGAAGAAGATGGTCAGGGCGACTTCGCCTTTTGTGAACTACTACGCTCCCGAGAACGAGCCCAACGGTCAGATTCTCACGGCCTACATCGCCGGTCTCTGGCCTCCCTGCCATACCCTCGACTTCAAGGGATACAAGGCGGCGACCATCGCCAGCGCCGACATGTTCCGGGATGCCGCGGCGCGCATCAAGGAGGTCAAGCCCTCCGCCAAGGTGCTCAGCGTCGAGGCGCTTCCCTGGTGGACGCGCGGCCCCCTCGATCCGGGAGGCATTGTCTACAACACGGTGATGCATGCCAACTTCGACCATCTCGACCGCATCCACGATGTCTGCGACATCATCGGGTTCAACTACTACTACAGCCAGGCCGCCGGACCCCTCAGCCTCATCTCGGAGGGATCAAGGCACGGGCACAACTACACCATGATGGGCTGGCGCATCGATCCCAAGGCACTCGGCAAGCAGATCCGCTTTGTCGGCAAGCGCTACGACAAGCCGATGATGATCACCGAGAACGGCATCGCCACAAAGAACGAGGCGAAGCGCCTTTCCTATCTCCGTGACCATATCGCGCAGATCCGCCAGACCATGGACGAGGGGTACGACGTGAAGGGTTACTTCGTCTGGTCGCTGGCCGACAACTACGAGTGGCACTACGGCTATGTGCCGAAGTTCGGCCTCTCCACGATGGATCCCGCGACCCGCGACCGCGTACTCAAGCCCGCCGCCCATTACTACCGTGACGTGATCCGCACATCCCGGCGCGAGGGAAAGGTGGTACCCAAAGGGTGAAGGAGGCCGGTTTGATGAGTCGGGTTGACTTCCGATCCCTTTCCCGGTATTGTTCGCATCAATGACACGCTCCCTTGCATCCACGGATGCCGGTGATCTGCTTAAAAATTCTGCCCTCTACAGGGAGTTTTTGGCGGAGCGGGAGGAGATTTTACGTCACAAGTGGATAGAGAGCGAGAAGGTCGGTCGTGACATAGGATTTGAGAGAGCTCTTCTCGACTGGATGCTGAAACATCGGACCCAATGGCGTCAGGCCAGGGCTGCGGCCAAGGGAATGTTGAACTGATTCATCATTCCCTTCCTTTAAGGAGGTCCCGCGAGACCACCAAGGAACTATGAACAAACCCACCTCAACTGGAAAACAGGGCGCGGCGCACTCAAGTGCCGGGGAAGGGGTCCTTGTGATGGACGCCGATGCAATCCGCAAGGCGATCCGTCGCATCGCCCACGAGATCGTCGAGCAGAACCACGATCTCAAGAGTCTGGTCATTGCCGGGATCCCCACGCGTGGCAAGACTGTCGCGCGGCGGATAGCCGCCCATATCACCGAGATCGAGGGAATCGCCCCTGCTCTCGGGGTGGTCGATGTCTCCATGCACCGCGATGACCTTGCCACACGTCCCCGCGTGAGTGTGCTGGAACTCACCGAACTCCCCCTTGATCTCGACGGTCGCCCCCTGGTCCTCATCGACGATGTCCTCTTCACGGGGCGCAGTTGCAGGGCCGCGATGGATGCCATTGCCTCGTTCGGCAGGCCCTCCCGGATCCAACTCGCCGCGTTGGTCGACAGGGGCCACCGCGAACTTCCGATCCGCGCCGATTTCGTAGGCAAGAATGTCCCGACCGCCTTTAATGACCGCATCAGGGTCCGCTTCGAGGAGACGGATGGTGTTCCCGATTCCGTCACGCTCCTCTCCGCCACACCGCCCTCCGCATGACCACGACACCGCACTCCTGGAAGCACAAGGATCTCTGTGCCCTTGCCGACCACACGGCCGATGAGATCAAGACCATCCTCGACACGGCCACTGCCTTCAAGGGGGTGGGGGAGAGGAATCTTAAGAAAGTCCCCGCGCTCCGCGGCAAGACGTTGGTGAACTTCTTCGTCGAGCCGAGCACACGCACGAGAATCTCCTTCGAGTTGGCCGCGATGCGGCTCAGCGCCGACGTGGTCAATATCTCCGCCTCCGCCTCCAGCCTCGAGAAGGGGGAGACACTCCTCGACACCGCCCGCAACCTCGAGGCCCTGCGCGCCGACCTGATCGTCATCCGGCACAAGTCCGCCGGAAGCGCCCGTTTCCTTGCCGACAGGCTTGGTGCCTCGGTGATCAATGCGGGAGACGGCGCTCATGAGCACCCGACCCAGGGACTCCTCGACGCCTTCACCATCCGCGAGAAGCTCGGACGCATCGACGGAGTCCGTGTCGCGATCGTGGGAGACATCCTCTTCAGCAGGGTGGCCCGTTCCAATATCCAGCTTCTGACCAAGCTCGGTGCCAAGGTCACCTTGGTTGGCCCACCGACCCTGGTTCCATCGACATTTTCCGCCCTCGGTGTCGGGATCGCCCACAGCATTGACGAGGTGCTGGAGAGTTCGGACGTCATCAACCTTCTCCGCATCCAGCACGAGCGTCAGAGGAAGGAATATTTTCCCGGGGTGGGGGAGTACGCCGCCCGCTTTGGTCTCACCAAGAAGCGTGCCGGTCGTCTCCTCGAGGGATGCCTGATCATGCATCCCGGACCGATGAACCGCGGCGTCGAGATCGACAGCGACGTGGCCGACGGCCCAGGCAGCGTGATCCTTGACCAGGTCACCAACGGCCTCGCCGTCAGGATGGCCGTCCTCTACCTCTGCTCCGGAGGAGCACCATTCGCCAGAATCGAACCCAACACCGACACTCCATGACCGAATCGCTTCACATCAAGGGAGGGCGGGTGATCGACCCGGCCAACGGGGGAGACGGGATCCGAGATCTCTTTGTCGAGAACGGGATCGTCGTTGACCGCAAACCTTCCGGCGCCGTCGAGATCGACGCCACGGGAAAGGTGGTGACCCCCGGCCTGATCGACATCCATGTCCACTTCCGTGAACCGGGACAGTCGCATAAGGAGACCATTGCCAGCGGCTCACGCTGTGCCGCGGCGGGCGGCTTCACGACCGTCGTCTGCATGCCCAACACCTCTCCTGTGGCCGACAGTCCAGCCACGATCGCCTGGATTCAGGAGAAGGCGGCCTCCACGGCCATCGTCAATGTCTACTGCACCGGTGCCATCACCCGCGGGCTTGCCGGTGAGGAGATGGCGCCGATCGGTGCACTTGCCAATGCCGGCGTCGTGGCCCTCACCGACGATGGCCGTTGCGTCCAGAATCACGGCGTGATGCGTCGTGCGGTTGAATATGCCCGCCAGTTCGGCCTGCCTGTCATGGATCATTGCCAGGAGGCGACCCTGAGTGCCGACGGGGTCATGAACGAGGGGGAGTGGAGTACCCGCCTCGGCCTGCCCGGTTGGCCTGCTCTTGCCGAGGATCTCATTGTCGCGCGGAACATCCTGCTCGCCGAAGAGACCGCTCATCCCATCCACTGCCAGCACATCAGCTCCGCGCGCAGCATCCGCCTGCTGCGTGATGCCCGTCGCCGCGGAGTGCCGATCACCGCCGAGGTCTGCCCTCATCACATCTCCCTGACCGACGAGGGTCTCAAGACCTTCGACACCAACTTCAAGGTGAATCCTCCACTGAGGACCCCGGCCGATATCGACGAGATCATCGCCGGCATTGCCGACGGCACCATCACGATCCTAGCCAGCGACCATGCCCCGCACGCCCCCTACGAAAAGGAGGTGGAACTCGACCGCGCCCCCTTCGGAATGCTCGGGCTCGAGACGGAGCTTCCGGTCTTCCTCGAGATCCTGCTCCATCAACGCAAGGCCGTGACACTTCCCCGGATCATCGAGATGCTGACCATCAATCCGGCAAAGCTTCTGCGGCTTGACCGGGGTACCCTGTCGATCGGAGCGGCCGCCGACATCACCATCCTCGACCCGGACCACGCCTGGACCTACGACAAGAACGACTCCCCGTCGCTCTCAAGGAACAGCCCGTTCCATGGATTCCCGCTCCGAGGCCGCGCCCTCTCGACGATCGTCGGCGGCAAAGTCGTCTGGGATCTGGAAAACGGGTTCAGTAGTTAAGGATCAAGAATTAATCTGGAACTCAAGAACTCAGGAAAAAGCGGAGAGAAAAAAGGCGGTAGGGTAAAATCCTGACTGCGATGATAGCCTCATCCCTCTCTTTCCTCTTTATTGCATTTCATTCCTGATTTCTTGAGTTCCAGATTTTTATTTCTTCGGGCTTCCCATTAACAGTCTTCAGCCTAACAGCCTCTACTTCACTTCCGTGAGTTCTTTATCTCCCTTCACGCTCCTTCACACTGATCCCTCAAGCAAGGCCCGGGCCGGCATCCTTCACACGCGCCGGGGTGATGTGGAGACACCGGTCTTCATGCCGGTGGGCACGCAGGCGACCGTCAAGGCAGTCTCCCCGGACGAACTCCGTGCCATGGGGGCGAAGATCATTCTCGGGAACACCTACCACCTCCATGTGCGTCCAGGTGAGAAGGTGATCTCGGAACTGGGCGGACTGCACGGCTTCATGGGATGGGACAGGGCCATTCTGACCGACAGCGGCGGGTTCCAGGTCTTCTCCCTCTCGAAGCTCCGCCGGATCACCGAGGAGGGGGTCCACTTCCAGAATCATCTCGACGGCACTCCCACCTTCATCGGGCCCGAGACATCGATGCAAATCCAGCGCGATCTGGGCAGCGACGTGGTCATGGCCTTCGACGAGTGTCCCCCGTTTCCCTGTTCCTACGACGATGCGGCGAAGAGCCTCGAGTTGACGACGCGCTGGGAGCGCCGCTCCCGCGAATGGTGGCGGACCCAACCGGAGGAGGGTCGCCCACTGCTCTTTGGAATCGTGCAGGGGAGTTCCCATGCCGATCTTCGCGAGCGTTCTGCCCGATCACTCGTCGAGATCGGTTTCGACGGGTATGCAGTCGGAGGGGTGAGTGTCGGTGAGCCAGAGCCCGAGATGATGAAGGCCGTCGAGTCGAGCGTTCCCTTCCTTCCAGAGAGCGCGCCGCGCTACGCGATGGGGCTTGGCACACCGCCACAGTTGGTCGAGATGGTGGCCCGTGGCATCGACATGTTCGACTGCGTGCTACCGACCCGGATCGCCCGCAACGGCACAGCCTTCACGGCCAAGGGGACTGTGAATCTCAAGAACGCACCCTTCGCGCGTGATCCGCTTCCGATCGAGGAGGGGTGCGCCTGCCCGGCCTGCTCGACCTTCTCCCGGGCCTACCTGCGCCATCTCGTCAAGGCCGAGGAGATTCTGGGACTCCGCCTCATCACCCTGCACAATCTCCACTTCTATCTCGGCCTGATGAGGAAGATCCGCTCATCGATCCTGGACGGATCCTTCGCGGAATTCCGCCGCGAGTTTGTCTCCGGCTATCGGGTATGGAATGCTGGAGAGAAGGAAGAATAAATGTGGAACTCAGGAAATCAGGAAAGGAAATGGGAAAATCCAGGTTCACATGAGCAGCCCAACCTGGCCACACGAATCACAACCATTCCTCTTGATGAGATTACTGAAAATTCAGTCGACTCGGTTCCTGCTTTCCTGAGTTCCACATTTATCCCTGCAGTTTTCCGCGACTACGCGTGAGGATTTCCTCGGTTGCTCCTGCGGAGCAACTACCAACTCTGGCTGCTGTACTGGCGCGAGTAGTCGTACTTGGTCTCGAATCCGACTTCAGGCGGGAATTCCGAGTATCCCGAATTCAACCACTGGATGTTGTTACGATAGGGGGGCTTGTAGGTGCCGTGATTGGTGGGGAAGGGGAAGGTAACGGTTTCGAAGATTCCATATCCGAGACGGGCAAAGGTACGACCCAAGCCACGCACGAGTCCGTAGCTGAAGGCGGCCGAGTTGCCATCCGCATAGTTCACGTCCGACATGGAGTCGAAGATTTCCGAGGAACCGTAGAGCATGTTGCCGATGCCCCGGCCTAGCTTGCGTGTCGGCCCCTGATCGGACTGTGGCGGAGCCTGGATATCAGCAAAGGCAACGGTAGATCCTGTCAAGATAAGGGTAAGGAGAAGCAGGGGGATCGTTTTCATGGGTGATTGTGAAGGAGCGTTAAAATCACTTTTTGAACGGCAATTTGGCAAGACTAAAGAATGAACGTTTTTTGCGTTGGCACGGAGTCGGGTTGTTTGGAGTCGGATGTGGTTTCTGCTTTTTTACGCTCGAGCGCCGGCTACTATTACCCCGATGAAGATCATTGTCACAGGGGGAGCGGGGTTCATCGGCTCCCATGTGGTCCGCGCCCTCCTTGCCGCTGGTCACGAGGTGTCGGTGATCGATGATTTTAACGACTTCTATGATCCAGCCATCAAGAGGGCCAATGTAGAGTCTTTCATTGCCCCTGTAGAGGTTGCTCAGATTGATCTCCGCACCTGGGAGCCGGTGAAGGATCTCTTCGCGAGGGTGCAGCCAGATGCGGTGATCCATCTGGCGGCCCGTGCCGGCGTCCGCCCCTCGATCCTCGATCCGAAGCTCTACATCGACACCAACATCACGGGAACCTTCCATGTGCTGGAGGCGGCCCGTCTTTCCGGGTGCTCGAAAGTCCTCTTCGCCTCGAGTTCCTCGGTGTATGGGCTTTCCAGGACGGTTCCCTTCCGCGAGGACCTGCCGCTGCTGCAGACTCTCTCCCCCTATGCGGCGACCAAGCTGGCCGGAGAGCAACTCTGCGGAAACTATGTGAATCTCCACGGGATGAGGATCGTGGCGCTCCGTTTCTTCACGGTTTACGGCCCGGGACAGCGTCCCGACCTCGCGATCCACAGCTTCACCGATGCCATAGAGAACGGCCGTTCCATCCGCCAGTTTGGCGACGGGACCACCCGCCGGGACTACACCTATATCGACGACATCGTGCAGGGGGTGATGGGGGCGCTTTCCTTCGTGGAGGGGGATGGGCCACTCTTTGAGATCTTCAACCTCGGGGAGAACGAGACGACAACCCTCGCCCAGCTCATCGCCGCCATCGAGAAGGCTCTCGGAAAGAAGGCCGTGATCGAGCGTCTCCCCGAGCAGAAGGGTGACATGCCCCTGACCGCTGCCGACATCACCAAGGCCCGGACCCTCCTCGGATACGCACCTGGCACACCGATCCGCGAGGGGATACCGAAGTTCGTGGCCTGGTATCGTGAACTCCACGCAGGGAGGGGGGTCTGATGAAGTCTCTCTCCCCGGTTCCATTGCTCGGGGAGTTGATCCGGATCCCGAGTGTCAATCCGGAGGGGGATCCCGGTGTTCCCGAACCGGGCGAGGCCGCGCTTGCCCTCTATCTGGAGAGGTTGCTCACCGGGCTTGGGGCGGAGGTTTCGCTTAGGGAGGTCCTGCCAGGCCGTCCCAATGTGGTGGCGCGGTTTCCAAGCAACCGTCCCGGAAAACCCCGTCTGCTTCTGGCACCCCATACCGACACGGTCAGTGTTGTCGGGATGACCATCGAACCCTTCGGCGGTGAGGTGCGCGACGGGAAGGTCTGGGGACGCGGTGCCAGCGATACCAAGGGACCAATGGCCGCCATGCTCTGCGCCCTCTCGCGCATGGGGAATGAACTTGCCGGCCTGAGCCACGAGATCTGGTTTGCGGGGCTGATGGGGGAGGAGTCAGGCCAGTATGGAGCCAAGGCGCTGGCCTCCTCGGAGCACTTCGATTTCGTCATTGCCGGGGAACCGACCGATCTCAAGACCGTCCATGCCCACAAAGGATCGCTCTGGGTCACCCTGACATCCCACGGCAAGGCCGTCCACGCATCCGCGCCGGAACGCGGGGAGAATGCGATCTACAGCATGACTTCGGCGATCGGACGGATCCGTGACGAGGTCATCCCGGAAATATCCAGAAACGAGCATCCCCTGCTTGGCCGCACCACACTCAGCGTGGGAACGATCGGGGGGGGCTCCAAGACGAACATTGTTCCCGATCACTGCGAGGCGACCATCGATATCCGGGTGATTCCCGGTGATGATCCCGAGCGGATCGTCTCCCTGATCCGGAAGGCGGCTCCGGGCCTTGATGTTGAGTATCAAGGCTCCACTCCGCTCTACACCGATCCGGACCATCCGTTGATCTGCAAACTCTCCGCTCTAGGTGCCACGCCGACCGGTGCCCCATGGTTCTGCGATGCGGCGGTATTCGCCGCCAAGGGGATGCCCTCGATTGCCTTGGGTCCCGGATCCATCGCCCAGGCTCATACGGCCGATGAATTCATCACCGTCTCCGATCTGGAAGCGGGGGCTGATTTTTTCGAGACATTCCTCCGCTCGCTAGGGAAGCGCTGATTAAATCCCATGAAGGCCGCTGAAGAGCATTTGCTGATTTTTGAAGGCGCGAGAGCTGGGCGATACCCGCAGCGGTCTCGCCCGAGCGAGCAACGCCACAAAAATCGACAAATGGCTTCAG
>JBIIGI010000003.1:0-72752 GCA_044236545.1 Chthoniobacterales bacterium | reverse complement strand
CTCACGGCCACATAGGCCCAGCGGTGGTTCTTCCTGTGGACCACCCGGTCCCAACTTGTGAGCAGGATCCTGGTCGTGTGGGAGGGAGTGCTGATATCCTTGCCGACGAACCAGTAGCAGTAGAAACTGTTCAACGTACGGGTGACCCCTGGGGAAATCTCGACGGGGCGGGAGATCGAGTTTTTCATCACCGAGATCGTACGCCCGTCGGCCAGTTTGACCGGGATTGTTTCACGACGGTTGATTGACCAACCCTGGGCCGGAAGACAAAGCTCCGGACGGTGGATGCTTCTCTTTTCGGCACCCGAGAGAACGATCTGGGCATTCACCACATTCCCCGCGGCATCGCTGTAGAACTTTTTGACGATCTCCGTATCCTTCGGCAGAACGGATTTTTCCCCTTCACTCAGCGGCTGATCCTTGCCGGAAAAGTTTCCCAACCTTCCCGGCAGATCCATGATCACGCCGCTTTCGGTCGAATTGTTGACCGAAGCCGCAAATTTGAAAGCCAGCAAGGTGGCGGCAGCCAACGCGATCACCACCGCGATGCGGCCCAGGGGGAGGGAGGAGGAACTCATGAGGCGGAACCGGTTTTTGAACCGAAATAAGATGCGTCAGCTTAGTTTTGGCGGCAGCCCCATTCAACCATTAATTCGACGCTGCCCGGTTTTCAGAACGTTCCGGGAAAATCCCCTCCATCGCTCCCCCATCAACCAGTGTCCAACCCGGGTCAGTGCGTCGGATGGAGGAGAGGATGGAGGCGGCAGTCAACCCGTGCCGAATCCTACTCTTCCGATTCCTCCCAGAAGAGGCGGGCAGCCCGAAGCCAGTCGCGTTCGGCGACCCGGGCGCGTGACGCGATCCCCATGCGTTGTCGGAGGGCTGCATCGCTGGCAAGGAGCTTTACGGCGCCGGTGAGGGCATCCAGATCAAGCCCCCTGGTAATGAACCCGTCTCCGCCGTCCTCGACGAGATCCTTGGGCCCACCGACATCGGAGACGATGACGGGGAGGCCACTTGCCTGGGCCTCGATCACGACGTTCCCAAAGGTGTCGGTGGTGCTGGGGAAGACAAAGAAGTCGGCCGAGGCATAGGCGGCGGCGAGCTCCTCGGCATGCAGACTGCCGGTGTAGATCCCCTCGGGAAGCAGTTCCTTCATCATGCCGGCATACGGACCGTCACCGACGACGAGGGGGCGGACGGGGACACCGGCCGCGAGCAGGCGTCGCATCGCCGCGGCGAAGAGGTCGAGGTTCTTTTCCCGGGAAACGCGGCCGACATAGAGGACACCCAGCTCGCCGTCGCGAAGGCCTCGCCTTTTCCAGAAGTCGTCCTTCCTTTTCCCGGGATGAAAGAGGCCGGTATCGAGGCCTCGCGGGAGGATACGCAGCTTTCCGGGGGCGATGCCGCGGTCGATCCAGCACCCGCGGTAGTGCTCGGAGTTGACGTAGACGGTGTCGAGTTGGGCGTAGAACCAGTGCATGTAGTTCCAGGTCAACGATTCCATCAGTCCGTCCTCGGTGAGGATGCGGACGTACTCCGGGAAATCCGTGTGGTAGATGCCGGTGGAGGGGAGGCCAAGCACCTTGGCGGCCGCAAGCGCGGCAAGGCCCACCGGGCCGGGTGTGCTGATGATGACCTCGGTGAAGTTCCCCGCCTGGAGATAATCGATGATCTGCAGGAGCGGCGGAAAACTCAGCTTCTGCAACTCGTACTCGGGCAACTCAAACTCCCCGATAGGCGGGAAGTTCTTGAGCGGAATCCCCGGTACGGAGACCTCCTTGCGCGACACCATGACCTCCACGGCCTTTCCGTTTGCGGCAAGCGCGCCGCTCATGCGCTGGATCGTGGTCGAGACACCGTTCACATCGTCAAGCGTGTCGGTGAACCAGGCGCGGCGCGTGTTGCGCAACTCCCCAGGCAGGTCACCCCGCAGCAACATGGAGGCCTCGCGGAGGCGCTCACGCGGAGGCGTCCGGAAAGCGTAGAGATAAGGACTCAAGAGCGCCACCAGCGGCACCACCGGACCGACCATCTGGATGCTCTCCAGGAAACGACCCTCCATCAGCTGCTGCAAAAACTGCATCGTGAGCCGGTAAGCGAGCCGACTGGCCATCATGTTGGCCATCAGGAAGGCGCGACGACTCGGTTCCTCCACTCCCTCGAGTTCCTGATTGAGCTCCGCGCGCATGGCCGGTTCGTGCAGGGCGCCTGAAAGTTCCTTCCAGAGCGAGCGGGGGCCGGGGTTTGCCAGTTCGAAAATTTTCCCGCTGGCGATTCCCTGGGCCAGAAAGGCGAACTTCTCTCCGGCGGTGAAGACCGTCGGGTCGCGCCCCTCCATGAAGCGGCCGAAGGCCTTTTCCAAAAGCCGGATGGTCGGGGAGGCGGCGTGACCGGCGAGCCGCTCCTTCGCATGGGAAAAGGCCACCTGATAGGTGTCGAGAGCGGCCTGGAGCGGAGTGCCGGACTCTCCATGGGGCTCGCATCGCCCGTCGCGAAGATGCCTCAGGAATTCCCCGACATCCCGGGCCTGGGGCGTCTCGGTGAAGGCATTGCCAGGGAGGGTTCCTCCGTGGTCGTCGGATCCTCCGAACCAGACCTTGCGCCACGGCTCCGCGTGGGTCGGCTGGAGTCCGGTCGCGGAGCTGAAGCGCTCGATGTCGGCGGGTTGGAGATCGAGGAGATGGCGCGTCACGATGGAGAGGAGGCGGTCCTCCCTGCCGTTCACCCCCTCGAAATGCCGGAAGAGCAGCGCAAGCCGCATGATGTGGACCGGGCGGAGTTTGTCCTCAAGTCCGCGAAGCGGCGAGCCGACGCCATGGGCGATGCCATGCTCCTGAAGATACTGCTGGAGTTCGTAGATGTTGGCGCGGAGCTTCTGGATCTCACGGTGCTGGCCTTCCGTGATCCCCCAGACCAGCAGGGAGACCCGGCACCCATCCTCGGGGAAGAGGGCCGTGACCGACTCGCTCAGGAAGACGCCGGGGAGATCGGCTATCTCCAGGCATCCGCCGATCGAGTCATCATCCGTGAAGGTGATGAAATCCATCCCGACCTCGCGGAGCCTGGCGTGCAGTTGCCTCGGAACGGAAACGCTGGCCGGCACATCGAGACGACGGAGAAGCCACTCGGGTGAGCGGCGGCTGTGGCGGGTGTGAAGATGAAGGTCGGCTCGGGCCATGGGAATTACCGTCTCATCCGTTCATGCCCTCCCGCGAGCCCGCAGGAAAGGCAAAAGCAACGATGGGAAAAATACCGGGGGGTGCAGCGATCCAAGAATTCACTGCCACTGCTTCATCCCCGATCCTTCCGCCACTCCCCCACCCACTTCGCGTAGGTCGTCACTTGGCGCTCGCCGGCGGAGATGCGGATGCATTTCAGGGCATGGTTCCGGATCGACTCATGCTCCCAATCGGGCGGGTGCAGTCCGATCCGAAGCAGGGGGGCCCGGCGCAGGGAGCGGAAGAGTGCCTCGTTCCAGAGCAGACTGACGCCCCTTCTCCATGGAGCCCTGACGCTGTAGACCATGCTGCGCGCGCGGAAATCCCGCCCGTGACGGCAGTCGATCACAGAGCCGATCCTCGTGGTATAGCCGAACCCCTCGGCTCGCACCGCGGATTCGGCATCCCCTCCCAGCAGCCAGGCCGGGGCGATGAACCCCTCCGGAACGACTCCGCACGCAGCCAGTGCCCCGCGTCCCCTGTGCAGGAGTCCACAAGCCTCCCCGAAGGTGAGGTCGAAGAACTCCCCCTCGCCAGCCGTGTAAGACCGGGTGATGATCCGGGTCGCCACCCCCTCGCCCCGCTTTGCGGGCCTCAGGTGGTAAAACCCGTGGAGAACGGCTTCGTGCCCCCGCTCGACGAGCCCCCGCATCCATGCGGCGAAGCCGGCGTCGGCATCGATATTCCCCCTGTGGTGGTGATCCGGGATAATCAGGAGGGAAGTGACCGGGACCCCCGCCTTGTCGAGATCCTCCAGCATTCGCCCGACGGCGGCGCGGGTCACCGTGGAGGCATCATGGATCGAGACGACAAGGGAACGCCGGGCTTCGCCCCCCCTCCCTGAGGCCGCCCCGGCAACCTCATCGCGGGGGGATTCCGAGGAATGGATGGGCGGCGCAGTTTGCATTGGCGGCAGGGTGTGTTATCTGGTTTAGTCTAGTGCAACCATCAATGCCAGACGAGACACCCAACTCCCAAGACCGTGACACCCCCACCCGCCCGACGCGACCACCGGGCGGCCAGGAACCCCAGTTCAACTGGAGGGGCCTTCTCCTTTTTGCAATCGCCTTCGCCCTCATCGGGGGGGCCTTCCTCTTCCGCGGTTCGACCCTTGCGGTGACCGAGGAGATCACCCTGCCGAAATTCGAGAGCCTCCTGAAGGATGGCAAGATCATCTCCACCCTGGAAAAACCGCTCGAACTGGTCATTGAGGAGGGACGCAACACCCAGTTCCTCTCGGGCTTCTACCGCAAGAAGGCGGCGACCGGCACCGAGGAGATCCCGACTCCCTTCAAGACCTCCGTCTACATGCCGTTCAACGGCACCACGCTCGAGAAGGATCTTTCCGCCGCGGGAATCACGCCGAACGTCCGCCCCGAGTCGAACATGGTCGCATCGACCATCCTGAACATCCTCCCGATCGCCCTCTTCCTGGTGGTCCTCTACTTTTTCTTCCGCTCGCAGATCAAGATGGCCGGTCGCGGCGCCATGAACTTCGGGAAGAGCAAGGCCAAGATGCTCGCCCGCGAGAAGAACAAGATCACCTTCAAGGATGTCGCCGGCGTGGAGGAGGCCAAGGACGAAGTGCAGGAACTCGTTGAGTTCCTGAAGGACCCCAAGAAATTCCAGAAACTCGGGGGCCGCATTCCCAAGGGAATCCTCATGATCGGCTCGCCGGGAACGGGCAAAACCCTTCTTGCCCGGGCCATCGCGGGAGAGGCCGACGTCCCCTTCTTCAACATCAGCGGCTCGGACTTCGTCGAGATGTTCGTGGGCGTGGGAGCCTCCCGCGTCCGTGACATGTTCGAGCAAGGCCGCAAGAACGCCCCATGCCTCATCTTCATCGACGAGATCGATGCCGTGGGCCGTCATCGCGGCCACGGCGTGGGTGGTGGCCATGACGAGCGCGAACAGACACTGAACCAACTCCTCGTTGAAATGGACGGCTTCGATGCCCAGGACGGGGTCATCATCATCGCGGCGACCAACCGGCCCGACGTCCTCGATCCCGCGCTGCTGCGCCCCGGACGCTTCGACCGGCAGGTCACGGTCGCGCTCCCCGACGTGAAGGGACGCGAGGAAATCCTCCGGGTACACGCCAGGAAGGTGAAACTCGCCGAGTCCGTCGACCTGTCCGTCGTCGCCCGCGGCACCCCCGGCTACTCGGGGGCCGAGTTGGCCAACGTGCTCAACGAGGCGGCTCTCATGGCCGCACGGAAGGGACAGAAGGCGATCGAACAGCCCGACCTCGAGGAGGCCCGAGACAAAGTGCGCTGGGGCAAGGAGCGCCGCAGCATGGCAATGAGCGAGCGGGAGAAGATCTCCACCGCCTGGCATGAGGCCGGACATGCCATCCTCAACGTCGTCATCGACCACACCCATCCGCTCCACAAGGTCACCATCATACCTCGCGGACAGTATCTCGGCGCCACCATGTACCTCCCCGAGGGGGATAAATATGCCACCCAGCGCAAGGAGGCGCTAGCCATGCTGGTCATGACGATGGGGGGACGCATCGCCGAGGAGATGTTCACAGGGGATGTCTCCAACGGCGCATCCGGCGACATCGCCCAGGCGACCAAGCTTGCCCGCCGCATGGTCTGCGAGTGGGGCATGAGCAACCTCGGCATGATCCGCTTCAGCGAGGAGAACGAGATGGTCTTTCTGGGCCGCGATGTCTCCCGTGCCCGCGAGTACAGCGAGTCGACCGCCCAGCAGATCGATGCAGAGGTGAAGCGCCTCATCGACGACGCCTACCGTCAGGCCACGGAGATTCTCGATTCCAAACGCGACAAGGTCGAACTGGTTGCCAAGGCGCTGCTGGAATTCGAGACCCTGGAGGGTTCTCAGGTCGAGGATCTCATCAATCTGGGCTACATGCGCAATCCACCGGTGATCGCCCAGAAACCGCCCCCACTCCCGCCCCCTCCCACCGACACGCCGACTGCCGAGATCAGCAAGCCATCGGAGCCTGATTTCCCCACCGGCGGACTGTCTGCGCCCGTACCGGCTTAGGAAATTCCTTCAGCGCCGGTTGCGTTGCGGGAAAACCGCTGCCGGGGAGACAGAGACCCCTTCCACGGGTTTCTTTCCCCCTCGATACCCTCGCTCGCCCATCACGCCAGTTCCTCGAGCAGACGGCCGCGGTTGGCAGGGAGTCTGTGCGCGACGGATGCCAGGGAGCGGTGGGCTGGGATCGCCGGATCGTGGATGCCGAGGGCTTTGGCAAGTTCAGCCTCGAAGTGTTCGGTTGCGCGCTTGTCCGGCTTTTCCGAACGCAGATAACCCCAGGCACGCGCAAGCAGGCGGTATATCTCCGGGACGGGATGCATAGGCTCGGTGAGCAGATCGCAGAGTTCCGCAAAATAGGAAGCGGTCAGGATCGTGGGATAGGTCGCGGGGAGAGCAGCATCGGGCGCCATGACCACCTCGCTGAGGGTGTGCAGATCGCCCGACTTGGGCGCCTTGAAGGCGATCTCCGCCTCGGTGAAGAGCTCGAGCCTTCCGGCAAAGGGACTGCCGGGCTTCGTGGCTCCCCGGACCGCGGTCTTCACCTTGCCATGGCGCTCGGTCAGCCAGACCACGACCAGGCTGTTCTCCGAGAAACGATATCTCCTCAGCAGGATGGCATGGGACTGATCCATCGGCGGGGAATCTCCTACGCTCACTCCCCGTCGGGAAAACCAACGGCTCTTATGAGACACTCCTGCATGAAAGCGTAAAGGTTCACCTGCATGAGTGCGAGTCCGCGCGGGGAGGAAAGATCAGGCTCCGCGTTGCGGGAAAGATCCTCCTCGGTAAGACCATGATCACCCACGAGTGCGAGGCGCAGTGCATTGAGCGTGGTGAGCCAGGCATCGGCGTTGTCCCGTGGAATCTCGAGCGAGGAGAAGGCATTTTTTCCTCTCCCCTCCTTCATGAGTGCTAGATCGGCTCCGACCACGGCACGCTCAGAATCAAAATGGAGTCGCAACTCCGGCTGCACATGGTCCTGCCAGTCGGCACAGAGTTCCTCATCCGTGCCCGGAGGAGGGAGGAGACGGGCGCACCCCTCGGGAAAATGCTCCCAGGGATCGAGCGTCGCGGCTCGAAGCAACTCCGCAAGAAGGGGGTGGATCCTGCTAAAGCGGGGTTGACCCGATGGGGAAATCTCGAAGATCACGGGGTTAACCTGTTGCCTGTTCCAACGTTGCCAGCAGGAGGAAGCCGTGGAGTTGCTGAACATAGAGCTCCGCCTTCTCCCTCTCCCCGCTCCAGACAATCGAACGTCCCTTGTGATGGACTTCCATCATATGCTGCTCGGCCCGCTCCCGATTCCAGCCAAAGACCCTCCGGAAGACCATCGTCACATAGCTCATGAGATTCACCGGGTCATTGTGGACGATCACTAGCCAAGGACGGTCGAACCGTTCGGACAACTCCGTCTCGGGCGATTCCAGAAGATCCGGCGTCGCCATCGTCATGCCACCGCGATAGTAGCGGGAGTATTCTCCTCCCGACCAAGGATTCCATTGATCAGGAAGCGTGAAATATCGCGGCCATCAAGCCCCGAACCGGTCCCCTCCTGCAGGAGATAGGCCCCCTCCATCACTCGCGGGGGAAGGCTGAAGAGAGCGGCGCGGAGCGCATGGATCACGGCAAGGTGTCCCGGAGCGTCACCCGAGAGGACGGCCTCGCGATAACGCTCCACGACCCGGTCTCCCCGTGGCGGAAGCAACCCGCCGATCAGACGCTTTCCCTCCGTCCTGCTCTGGAGGGAGAGCCCCTTTGGAAGGCATGACTCCAGACGACAGTCGATCACGGCGATCTCGAGATTCCCTCCCAGGGAATACTCCCGCCGCACGTCAGCCAGAGCGGGCCTGATCACCGGGGAAAAGAGGGCGGCATTCCAGTTCACTACCGAGGCGGCCACCGCCCCCCTCACCTCAAGCGTCACCGCACCCAAGGCATCAAGGAAGGGATTGCATAGCTCCGCCGCACGCACGATCACCCCGAGATCGCTCCCGGAATCGATCTGCTCCTTCTGGATGGCGGCTTCTCCCATGTGGGGAAAGCTATCACGATGCTCGCAGGGCTTCTTCTAAAATCTCCTCCTGCCGGGCATGCATGATCACTTTTTCCTTCTCGGTCAGATCATCGTAGCCGAGCAGGTGCAGCAGACCATGAATCGCGCAGAGGGCCACCTCATGATCCGCTGGGTGGCGGAACTTCCGGGCATTAGCGGCGGCGATCGGCACCCCGATCAGGATCTCCCCATGCTCGAAGGTGATCACATCCGTCGGCGTCGGATCGTGGAGGAACTCCCCGTGCACCTTCGCGATCGCCGCCTCCCCCAGCAGCGTGATCTCCACCTCGTCGGGAAGCTCCATACCCTTCCTCCGTGGCTTTGAAACACACAACGGCAAGGCCACATCGACGATCCGCCGGATCTTGGGCAGATCCAGACGCACCGTGCGCTGACGGTTGGACCAAGTAAGGACAGGAAGCATCAGGGAATTTGAATATTGAACTCAGGAACTCAGGAAGGGGAAAAACTGTAGGATATCCCGCCCGTAACGGATGCGCAGCAACGGCCGAGTATGCAAAGGCACTGAGATCGCAGAGGAAAGAGGCAGGATGGTTTCCCTTTTGCCAGCTGGTGTTATCCAAGCAAGGAATCCACCTCTGCTTTGAGCAGGGGGAGCTTGTTCTTCACGACATCCCAGACGATCGCATGATCCACCGCATCGTATCCGTGGATCCAACGATTGCGGAAACCAATGATCTGCGGGGCGTGGGTAATTTTCTCGAAGACCCCTTCATCACGAAGGGAAAGCCTATTACAGGCCTCACCGATAATCTCAAACTTGCGCTCCACTGCCGCTCTCCTCATTGGATCCGCTTCATAGGCAGGAAGATCAATCCCGGCAGTGAAGCCGTCGACCTCCTCCAATGCCTCACGGATATCCGTCAGGAGCTTGAGCGCCTCATCCTGCATAGACGACCTGCTTGGAGCGGTTGACCGCCCCGATGAAGACCGGATTCTTCAGCGACCTCCGGGTCACGAGATCCACATTGCGTTGGAAGATCCGCTCAAGCCCCTCGGCAAGGCCAAGGAACCTGTCGGCTATACCGGGACGATCCGGATCCTGAAACTCAACGAGAAAATCGAGATCGCTCCGCGAAGGATCAAAGTCGGCCCTGGTGGCCGAACCAAAAATATCCAGTTCACGCACCTTCTGGGCATGGCATAACTCCTTCAGGGCCTCCCGATTCTGGAAGAGCAGATCATTGACCACCGGATTCATGCCCCACACTTACCCCCGGCAGCACAGGGCGTCAATCCACACAAGGCAACACCACCTCCACGATCCGGCGGATCTTCGGGAGATCGACCTTCACCGCGCGTTGGCGGTTTGACCAAGTGAGTGTGGGGAGCATGGAAGAGTTTTTAATCAGGAATTGCTTGCCTGGCCGTTGCTTCGCATCCGTTGCAGCAGGAACTCAGGAAGGGGAAAAACTAGAAAGCATCCAGTCGAAAAAAATAAAACGAGAGTAAAAAGTGCAAAAAAGCCCCCTTTAGGGGGCTCGAGAATGGCCCTTGACGGCATGCGACAGATCGAGGAAAGAACCGCAACATAAGACGGTAAAATCTGAAAAGCCGCGACGACATGGTGTCTCAGGCTTCAACAACCAACCCAACGCATATGAACCAACAAGTCATCAAGCAGGCGATCAACGGAATCGCGAAACTCCTCGGGAGCAACCCCGAACTACTCGCCGAACAACTTACCGGCCTGAAAGCACTCCTGCCCGGTATCGATGAGAGCGCCATCACCCGCATTGTGGAGAAGACGAAGGCTCCCCGATTCAATCCCCATGATCTGGAGGAAGAGATCGGGAACGTCGCCGCAGCTGTCCAATCGAAATCACAGAACACGGCCCGATAACACGGATTCGCTACACTCGTTCAATTTCATGAATAACACGCAACAGTAAGAGCTCGATGACGCCGTTCGAATGACACTTGTGGGATTGTTGGAACCTGTTCGTTTCGGAATCTTCAGTACGTACGATGGTGAGACGAATGAAAAACTCTTTAAAGCCCTGCGGGGAACAGGGATTGTTTTGATCACGACTAGGGGATACCGATTTCACCCCAAAGTGCTTGAGTTCTATGAACGGTGGGGCGATATCTTTTTAGAGGCTCTAAAAACCAGAAACTCTTGATCCTTCTCTTGATTTTGATCCCTCTTCATCTAATCAGGTTTAGTTCCCAACACTTTTTGCGGATAGACACATAATATCTGCGTTGATGAGGATAATCAGCCCACTATGAGAAACCCTAAAGGCGCTTCGGAAAGAAGCCTTGAAGAAAAAAGATCTCTGGGAGCATCCCTTAATACTCCAGCCGAAATACTGCGGTGTCTTTCGGGCGATAAGAATAGCGATGTGAGAGAGCTGGTTGCTAGTAATTTGAATACTCCTAGTGATGCCTTGTTAGAACTTGCAGAAGATTCCTATCCTTATGTTCTTTACAAAGTAGCACGCAACCCAAACACTACCTAGTAGTGCTTTGGCGCTACTAGCTGGTTCTGTAGATTGGTTTAATACTGGGATTCATCAAGCGATAGCCGCGCATCCTAATACCAGCCAAGATGTGCTAGATCGGCTTACTAGAATTAGAGATTTAGATGAAGGTATTCTTGATTTTGAAGTTCGCGCTCTAGTAGCTGAAAACACAAACACACACCCTAGTGTATTAGACCGACTGGCTAACAATGAAGCTTCTATAGTTAGAGAAGCGATTGTAAATAATCCAAATACCAATTTGGAGACAATCAAAAGGCTAATTAATGATAAAGATCGGGATGTACGTGCATGCATAGCAAAGCTTCCTTCTTCCTCCCTAGAAATGTTATCATGCCTCACAAAAGATGAAGACAGTCATGTCCGATTTGTCGTGGCCTTAAATCCAAATACTCCATCTACGTTGCTAGCGATCCTTGCAGAAGAAGACGATTGCGAATTGCGTGTTGCTATCATTGAAAATCCAAATGTTTCTACAGATATTATAATGCGTATTTCTGATGATAAAAGTAAGTTGGTTCGTATTAGTTTGGCTGAAAGCACAAAGACACCTTCTCATGTTCTGGCACTCCTTGCTAAAGAAGATGATTGTGAATTACGCAAAGCCATCATTAAAAATCCTAATACACCCCCTCAAGTAAAAGATATTCTTGAAGATAATCCTGATAAGATTTTAGTTCGACCTGCGATAGATTTGGATTTGTTAGCATCACAACTTCTAGAACGGGATCTTTCAGGAATTTCCGACTGATTACTCGGTAGCGCTGCTCGCAGTTATCAGGCATTAGGCATTTTTCGATCAAGCTTGGAAGTCGGGATGCCGCGCTAGACGCGCGAGCGAAGCTGTAGTGAACTACTGCGAGCGAGCAGCAACAACGCGCGGCGCCCGAATCCCAAGCCTCCTCTAAGAGTTGAGGACGCCTGGCATGCACACCCCAGTCAACTCCGAATCCGGATCATACTGCAGATACGGCCCCAGCCATTTCTCCACTTCCACAACCGGCATTCCCTTGCGCTTGGCATAATCCTCAATCTGGTCGCGGCCGAGCTTGCCGACGGCAAAGTAGCGTGATTCGGGGGCGGCGAAATACAACCCCGAAACCGAGCTGGCGGGATTCATCGCGAGGCTTTCGGTGAGTGTGATCCCGGTGTGCTTGGTGGCGTCGAGCAGGCGGAAGAGTTCCCACTTCTCGGTGTGATCAGGCCCGGCCGGATAGCCGGCGGCGGGACGGATTCCGCGGTATTTCTCGCGGATGAATTCCTCCTTGGTCAGGTTCTCGGTGAGACCGAAGCCCCAGAGATCGCGAGCCTGCTTGTGGAGCCACTCGGCGGCGGCCTCGGCGAAGCGGTCTCCGAGCGCTTTCACCAGCAACGCCGTGTAGTCGTCGTGGTTCTTCTCGAAGGATTCGGCATATTCACCGACCTCGGGACCGGCCGTGACGGCGAATCCCCCGATATGGTCGATGCGCCCGCAATCGCGCGGTGCGATGAAGTCAGCGAGGGAGTAATTCGGCTGCCCTTCGGGCTTCTTGTTCTGCTGGCGGAGCATCCGGAAATGACCGATCACGGAAGTGCGTTGCTCATCGGCGTAGAGCTCCACGTCGTCGCCGACGCGGTTGGCTGGCCAGAAGCCGCAGACTCCGCGGACGCGGAAGCGTTTTTCGGCCACGATCTTCTCCAGCACCTTCAGCGCATCGTTGTGAAGCTCTGCTGCCTGGGTACCGATCTCGGGATCACTCAGCAGTCCGGGATAGCGACCGCGCATTTCCCATGCGGCAAAGAAGGGCGACCAGTCGAAGTATTCCACCAGTTCGGCAAGCGGGATCTCATCATAGGTCAGCACGCCGGTCTCCCCGGGAACGGCCAGATCGGCCTTGGCCCAGTCAATCGGCAGAGCGTTCCCGCGGGCGACCTCCAAGGGGAGAAGATCCCCCTTGGCCTTCTTTCCCGCATGTTCCTCACGAAGACGCGTGTGCTGCTGCTCGACTTCGGCACGATAGGCATCCTTCCTCTCCTCGGAGAGAAGGTCAGAGGCCACGCCGACGACTCGGGAGGCATCGAGGACATGGACGACCGCACCCGGATACTCGGGAGCGATCTTCACCGCCGTATGGGCGCGGCTGGTGGTGGCCCCTCCGATCAGGAGCGGAATGTCGAATCCGCCGCGCTTCATCTCGCGGGCCACATGGACCATCTCGTCGAGCGAGGGAGTGATCAGTCCGCTCAGGCCGATGATGTCGACCCGATGCTCCTTGGCTGCCGCCAGAATCTTGTCGCACGCGACCATGACGCCGAGATCGACGACCTCGTAGCCGTTGCAGGCAAGCACGACGCCGACGATGTTCTTGCCGATGTCGTGGACATCCCCCTTGACCGTGGCCATGAGGATCTTCGAGGCGGAGGAGGTGTCGGCCGCGGCTGCCTTCTCCTCCTCCATGAAGGGGGTGAGGTAGGCGACCGCTTTCTTCATGACGCGGGCGCTCTTGACCACCTGGGGCAGGAACATCTTCCCGGCTCCGAAAAGATCGCCGACCACCCGCATCCCATCCATGAGCGGCCCCTCGATGACAAGAAGCGGCCGCCCCAGCTTCACCCGGGCCTCCTCGGTGTCCGCATCGATGAAGTCGACGATCCCCTTGATCAGGGCGTGCTGGAGACGCTCCTCCACGGGTCCACCCCTCCATGCCTGTTCGGCCTTCTGCTCCTTGGCATGACCGTCACCGGAGGCTTTCAGTCCCTCAGCGAAATCGACCAACCGCTCGGTGGCGTCGGGGCGGCGGTTCAGGAGCACATCCTCGACCTTCTCCAGCAACTCGGGCTCGATCTCCTCGTAGACCTCAAGCATGCCTGCATTGACAATCGCCATGTCGAGACCGGCCTTGATCGCATGATAGAGGAAGGCGGAGTGCATGGCCTCACGCACCGGGTTGTTGCCGCGAAAGGAGAAGGAGATGTTCGAGAGACCGCCGCTGGTCTTGGCACCGGGTAGGGTCTGCTTGATCTCACGCACAGCCTCGATGAAATCGACGGCGTAGTTGTTGTGCTCCTCGATACCGGTGGCGACGGTCAGGATGTTCGGATCGAAGATGATGTCCTCGGGATCAAAGCCGATCCCGTCCACCAGCAGGCGATAGGCGCGGGTGCAGATGCGAACCTTGTCCTCCTTGGTGGCGGCTTGCCCCTCCTCGTCAAAAGCCATCACGATCACGGCGGCTCCGTAGCGCTGGGCGAGGCGGGCACGCTTCAGGAAAGTCTCCTCGCCATCCTTGAGACTGATGGAGTTGAGGACGCACTTGCCTTGGAGGCACTTGACTCCACGCTCAAGAACCGACCACTTCGAGCTGTCGATCATGATCGGCACGCGGCTGATCTCGGGATCGGCGGCGAGTAGATTCAGGAAGACCTCCATCACCGCCTCGCTGTCGAGCATCCCTTCGTCGACGTTCACATCCAGAATGTTCGCGCCGCTCTCAACCTGCTGGCGCGCCACGGAGAGGGCGGTCTCGTAGTCCCCGGCAATGATGAGCTTCGAGAACTTCGGCGATCCGGTGACATTCGTCCGCTCGCCTACCATCATGAAGGAACTACCCTTGTCGATCGTGAGCGCCTCGAGTCCGCTCAGGCGGGTTGCGGGGGAAGGAGTGGAAGGCTTGCGCGGAGGATGGGGCCTCACCGCTTCGGCGATCGCGGCGATGTGCTCGGGGGTGGAACCGCAACAGCCGCCCACGACATTGATCCACCCCTCGGAGGCGAAGTCGGCCACGAGAGCCGCCATCTCGGAGGCCGACTGGTCGTAGCCGCCGAAGGCATTGGGCAGGCCGGCATTGGGATAGCAGCTGATGTAACAGTCGGCGATGTGCGAAAGCTCCTCGATGTAAGGACGCATCTCGGCCGCGCCGAGCGCACAGTTGATACCGACAGCCAGCGGCTTGGAGTGGCGTACGGAGTTCCAGAATGCCTCCACGGTCTGGCCCGAGAGAGTGCGGCCCGAGGCATCGGTGATGGTCACCGAGAGGATGATGGGCCAGCGCATGCCGCGC
The DNA here is from genome assembly GCA_044236545.1 of Chthoniobacterales bacterium. GTDB lineage: Bacteria > Verrucomicrobiota > Verrucomicrobiia > Chthoniobacterales > UBA6821 > UBA6821. The sequence continues at coordinate 57,922 of JBIIGI010000003.1, read as the reverse complement.
TTCTCGAAGACCTCCTCGCAGGCGAAGATGGCCGCCTTGAGATTCAGCGTATCGAAGACGGTCTCCAGCAGCAGGAGGTCGACCCCGCCATCCAGCAATGCCTCGATCTGCTCCGAATAGGAAACGACCAAGCCGTCGAAGGTGACGGCGCGGTAGCCGGGATTGTTCACATCCGGCGACATGGATGCGGTGCGGTTGGTGGGCCCCACCGATCCGGCCACAAAGACGCGACGGCCGGGATTGGCAGCCATGAATTCATCCGCCGCTTCCCTGGCAACCTTCGCCCCGGCGAGGTTGATCTCTCGCACGGCATCCTCGAGCGCGTAGTCGGCCTGGGAGACGGTCGTCGTGCTGAAGGTATTGGTCTCGACGATGTCGCTTCCCGCCTCGAAATAGGCGCGGTGGATCCCCTTGATGATGTCGGGGCGGGTGATGGAGAGGAGATCGTTGTTCCCCTTGAGATCGTGGCCATGATCCTTGAACCGCTCGCCGCGGAAGTCGGCCTCGGTGAGCGGGTGTCGCTGGATCATCGTCCCCATCGCTCCGTCGAGCAGGGCGATGCGGCGGGTGAAGAGTTCCCGCAGGGCGGCTTCGGATTCGTGGGAAGGGAGCATGGTCGGCATGATGATCAGTGATTGGAGAAGTCGGCGCCGCCTGTTACGGGTCGGGTATGACGGAACGACTCAAAATTGACGGGGTGAACTTGCAGGCGGAACTTCCCGAATCCCATGCCATGGAGGGAGCACGACGTTATCCGCTGCTGCTGGCGCTCACGCACTCCCTGGATGCGAAGGAATGGGCCGACCGCCTCCATGCGGAGGGAATCCTTCCGAAAATGATTCTCGTCACCGCGGAGGGCGGTGAAGGATCGTCCCCCTCGAAACTGCTTCACGGGATCACGGCCCGATACCGTGTGCTGGAATCTCCTGCGGCACGATGGATCTGCGGCGCAGGGCACGATGCCGTCGCGGCCCTCCGTGAGGTTCTGGATCATCCCGGTCTCTTCGGCGCGGCCGCCTGTCTCTCGACCTCTTTCGAGGGAACCGAGGGGGCTCCGCCGATCCATTCCCCGATGCTGAGGGAACTCGAAGGGCGGCACTCCCTTCCCGAGGGAATCAGGATCCACTTCGACTACGGCACGGTCGGACTGGACGAATGCTACGAACCGTACCACCGCGACCTCGGGGCGATCCTTCGCGCGAAGGGGTGGAAGGACGACAGGGAGTTCCGGATCACCCGCGCACAGGGAGGCTCGCACGATCCCGCATCGTGGCGGAAGCGCCTCGGACCCGCGCTGCATTGGCTCGCCGGTCGTTGACATTTTCAGGCCCTCGCCTTGGCGGGTTGCGGGGAAGGCGCGACGGAGCGTTCCACCGCGATGAAGAACGCCGCAAAGAGGAGGTCGCCGATCAGGCTGTTGCGGAAGAATGTCCAGGTCGGCGGATAGCCGGGCAGACCCGTGGTGAGAGCCTGCAACCATCCGGCAAGGTTCTGAGGATAGGCGGTGAAGCCGAGCCAACTACCCGTGTTGGTCACCACGTAAAAGATCACCGAGGAGAGCAAGGTGCCACCGAGAATCGGCCAAAGACCTGCGCGGCGCTCTCTTTGTTCCCTGAGCAACCAACCGATACCGACTGCGATCAGATAGCAGGGCAGCGTCCAGAGAAGCTGCGGGGAAATCACCGGCTCTCCATAGTGAGCATTCAGCGCGGCATCGGAAAACAGCAAGGCCACGACAGGAACAACCAACCCCAGCCATCCCGGAATGAACACCGCACCGCAGAGGGCGGCCGCCATGAGCGGCGAGAAGTTCGGAAGGATATCGGGAGCCACCTCGACGCGGATCACCCGGAAGAAGAGGCCGGCAAAGAGCAGGATCAGGGCCATGATCGCCGAACGAGAGGAGAGTTGGTTGGAATTCATCTATTGAGGAGTGATAAGGGTGGGATCAAGTCGGCCGATATTGGCACCGGGCATCCGAGAATCAAGCGTTCCGGCCATCATTGGAAGATATCCGGCTGATCCGTCGGCATACCCCACCATGGCCTGCCCCCCCACGCGAAAGTGGACGGTTCTCTCGGTGGTGTTGAAATAGTAGAATTCCTCCACCATCGGCTTTCTTGCGGAGGCGGGAGCTTGGAACGTGTTCACCTGGGCACAGGTGGCGAAAACAGGAACCTTTCCCGGACTGCTCAGAGCGAGTGAAGATCTGCCCTGGAGGAGGAGATTGTAGCCGTAGGCAAAATGAGTGGAACCGTATTTCGGCTTGAACGTGTTCCTTGCACGTGAAAACGAAGGGTCCGTAGACATTCCCCCGGAGGCCGCAATGTATGGGCCAAGCGGGCCTTGATTGAGATCGAGCCAACGCTTTCCTTCCGGGGAGCGAAGGCTTTGCTGTGATTCAAAACCGAACCACCACTGGGTTCCACCGTTCGTGCTGACCCTGTATGGCCAGTAGGTCATGTTGTTCTCGGCCAGATAGGACTGGGCGGCGGCATTGAGCTGAGCGATGCAATGGGCGCTGGTGGCCCCGGTTGAGGAGGCAAAAACGCTTTGCGCCGCCGGGATCAGGATGACCCCCAACACAGCCACGATCGATATCGTGATAAGCAACTCAGTCAGGGTGAAGGCACCACGCCGTGAAGATTTCAGGACCACTTTTGTTTCCATCGAATGAAAAAGAAAAGCGCAGCCAAGGAAAGAACCGCAAGCGGCAACGGGGCCGGCTCGGGCACTGGGGATATTGAGGGTGCTTCGCCAAAACTGGGGTTCCAACCTGCCAAAGTCCAACCATCCCATGAACCCGGTGTGATGAACCGCGAATCCATGCCGACCTCGGCATACTTCCATAAACCTGCGGCAAGCGGCTCATCGACCTCAGAACCACCCGCTACATAATAGGACCAATAGGTTCCAGTAGACAAATCAGGCGCAGTGAAAGAGGAAACCGTTATCCCTCCATAACTGACCGAATCGAGCGCATTGCCCAACCCGCCACCGTAGAAAATGGTAGTGAAGTCCAAGGAGGAGAATCTCGCGACCTCATGCAGCAGTTCGTACCCTGAAATCGGGTTAAGAATATCATATGTATAGCGATATTCAAAAAGCAGGGGCGCCGATGAGAGGGTGGACTCATCAATCAAGAGATAAGAGACATCCGGCCCGCTACCCACGGTAAAGCTGACCGGATCAATGCCAGTCAGAACCGCTGCCTTTAGAGTACTGATGGAAGCGAGGAATGCAAGGGCTGAAGCACAAAGCAAGCCTTTTGAGATCTCTTTAATCAACATATCTGCATTTGATGATATGTTTTTGAAAGAGTCAACCCCTTTTCATTTCCCAGAAGAAATTCACTACCGTCCCTGTTCCAGAACGCGATTCGGCTTCCGGATTACTTCGATCGGCTTCAAGACCTCCACCCGTACCGGGATAATGCCGTCGGACATCATCTCGATCTTCCGGGCGGCGACCACAGTGAGGTCGATGATCCGCCCCTTGACGAAAGGGCCCCGATCATTGATCCGGACAAGAACGCTCTTGCCGTTCTTGAGATTGGTCACCTTGACCATGGTGTTGAATGGTAATTTTTTATGGGCCGCCGTGCAGTTTGAAGCGTGGTAGCGCTCTCCATTGGCAGTGGCTCTCCCGATATCCCTACCGCCGTAAAAGGAGGCCTTGCCATACTCGATGGAGGTGGGCTTGGATTCATAGATCGCCGGTGACGCGGCAGGAGGCGTCAGCATGGCGCATCCCGTAAAGAAAAGCGGCAGGAGTAGGACCACCGCCATCAAGGGACGATCCACGCTGGGCGCTGGAGGCAGGCGCATCACCCTATCAAGCCCGATGATAAGAAAACGGGCAAGGGATTGTTGCTTCCCTCGCCATCGCAATACTTGCCTCGACGGGCCGCTCCGTGTACCAACTCCCTCCCTCCCCACCCTCTTCGATGACCGGCTCCAATCAGACTCCACACAGACCCGCTGAGAGGCATCGCCTCGTGGATGCCCTGCATTTTCTCACCCGTTTCGCCACCAGGCCGGGAACGGTGGGTTCGATCTGGCCGAGTTCACGCCAACTCGGGGAGGCCATGATTCACGAGGTGAACCTGAAACCCGGTGACGTCGTCGTGGAATACGGGCCGGGAACTGGCCCATTCACCAGCGTGCTTCGGGAAAGGATGCCGGCGGGAGTCGAGTATCTGGGGATCGAGTTCGACCACGAACTGCACCGCAATCTGGTTCGGCGCTTCCCCGGGATGCGCTTCCACCATGGATCCGCGGAGGATACGGCCGACATCCTGGCCAGCCACGGACTCGGACGCGCGCGGTTGATTGTTTCCGGCCTTCCCTTTGCGAACATGCCCGAGAATCTGCAGGCACGGATCATTCAGGCAACCAGTGCCGCACTCGAGTGCGACGGCACGTTCCGGACCTTCACGTATCTTCTCTCCAGCCTCAACCCTGGCACGGTTCATTTCCGCCGTCTGGTGGCCGACCACTTCCATGACCATCATGGGAGCAGAACGGTGGTTCAGAATTTCCCCCCCGCTCGCGTCCTCAGCTACTCCAAGCCGGTCAGGAAGAAGTGACATCTTGGGGGATGGGTTATCGGGGATAGGCTATAAGGGGGATCCTGCCCAAGCGACTTTCATGGCCCGCGCAGTTGAGAAAATGGTCTCGTAAACCTTCTATGGTCTTTGCCGAAACTAGGCGCGCCCTCTATGGAGTTGCTAATACCCTATCACCTGCTCCCCATAACCTATCCCCTTAAAAAGTGGCTGCCTCGCATGGATTTGAACCATGACAAGCAGATTCAGAGTCTGCTGTGCTACCGTTACACCACAAGGCAATTTGTACCTCTTAAACACTGGCTCTACGGGCTGTTCCCCAAAACTTCCCCAAAAGGGGGCTGATGAACATGCCCTTCAAGCTAGGTCGAAGGGAGAGTGATTATGCCAACACAATCCAATTGGATCAACCTGATTCCGTGAGATTGCTTTTCCCAAAAGATCGCTTCAGCGCCAGAAAGTTTTCCTCCACCTGAGTCGTGGCATGGATTGCTCTGTGGCAGTTTGCGCACACCACCGCAAGGTCATCGAGAGTGGTCATCCTTGGAGTTTCGACCTGAGAAAGAGGCATCAAGTGATGAACCTCAAAAATCCGTGCTGCAAAAGGCTGTGGATACACACCTTCCTCGGTGATTTGGCAGACTTCACACCGAATTGCACCTGCCCTTCTTGCCTGTTCCAATTTCTTTCCGACAAGGAATCTGGATCTCTCCCTCTTTCGATGGGAGTAGACCTTTTTATCACCTTCTATCGCTGACGTTTCAAAGGACTCGTTGAGTTTCGCCACCGAGCCTCCCCACACCTCTTCAAGTCTTGATGCCTGATCTGTAGTAACGGAAAAGACCGTAGCGTTTGGCTGCCTGATGATCGTGTTCTGAGAAAGAATTGGGTCTTCTTTGACAAGAGAGCGAGAGATCATCCCTTCCTCTTCGTTCAAACGAACAGAATCCAGAGATATTCCCACCTTGGGAGCGTTTGGATCTGTCCTTCTTGCTGCCAACTCATCTGCAATCCAGAGATCGGCTCCTAAAGCTTCAGGATGCTTGAGTTGTGATTCAATGGCAGGAAGCTCTACGACAACGCCCGAAGCAACAATTCCGCTGGAATCGCCTGACCTCCACATGAAGGCACGATCACCAAGGGCAATCGAATTTCTCTGGGTGGGAGTTCTCCAGTACACCAACTGTTGGTATCTCGTGAGGTAGTCATCTATATCAAAAAGATTGGGATTCCCTTGAAAGATCCAAGTAGCCATATCCACAGAATGCTGCCTTTCCTGATGATCCATCAAGATAAGAAGGTTGCATTGCCTAGCATCATCCTTCAGAACTCCGTATCACCAGAGTTTTCACCATCGCCCATTATTGAATGATTTATGGCTGTTCCAAAATATGACGAACTCATCAACCCGCTTTTAAAGGCACTTCACGCTCTTGGTGGTTCAGCCAGCATATCAGAGCTTGAAGAGAAAGTTGCCGCTGACCTCAAGTTGACAGACAAAGATCTGGAGGTAATCCACGAAGGCAATAGACCAAAGTTTTCGTACAATCTTGCTTGGGCAAGATCCTACTTGAAACAGTTTGGGTTGATTGAGAATTCCGCGAGAGGAGTATGGGCTTTGACCTCTGAAGGTCAAAAGACCAAGCAGGTTAACAAGGATGAGGTTAAACGGAAAAACAGGTCTGAAAGCTATGCCCTCCGTAAAAATGCCAAAAAACCTGAGCAGCCAAAGACCGATATCAATGGTGATGGTAGAAAATGGGAAACGGAAGTTCTTGAGGCTGTTAAGAATATCAAACCAGAGGCTTTCGAGAGATTATGCCAACGGGTCCTCAGGGAGGCAGGTTTCGTTCAAGTTGAAGTTACTGGACGCTCTGGAGATGGAGGTATTGATGGCAAGGGGATTTTGAAAATGGGTGCAATCCTATCGTTTCACGTCTTCTTCCAGTGCAAACGGTACAAAGGAAGTGTCTCCAATGCTGTGATTAGAGATTTCAGAGGAGCAATGGATGGCAGGGCTGATAAAGGGATCATTATCACAACAGGTACCTTCACCAGAGAAGCTAGGTTAGAAGCACTTCGGGACGGGGCTACTCCACTGGATCTGATTGATGGGAGTGAATTGGTTCAGATGCTCAAAGACTTTCGACTAGGCATTTCCGTGAAGGAGAGAGTTGTTCAAGAAGTGATGGTTGATGAGCAGTGGTTCCTTGATTTTTAGGGATCGCTCTTCACTCCTTCACAGTCTGCTCAATCTCTCGAACTACTTCCTCTGCGCTTGCGTCCAGAGCTTCCAAGTAGTCGAGGAACTGACAGACATCCAACTTGCGCTCTCCAGATTCAATCTTGGCAATGAGCGACTGTGGGCGATCAAGCTGGGCTGCAAGCTGCACTTGAGTCAGCCCTTTTTCAACACGAAGGCGTTTCAGGATTTTGAGCAACTGCTCCCAGCGGTCTGAGTAGAGGGATTTAGATAGCCGCTTTTTCAAGGGCTAGAATTAACCCAGAAACAGGATTATCCGATTTTCGGGATATTCTTGCTTGCGTGGCTCTTGCCATGCATTACGATTGCGTGGTCAAGAAATTGACATACATCCAATTAAAGGCAAGGTAACTACTTGCTTTTAAAACACTAGAGCAAAACTAACATAATAACTACATGAGCGCAATAGGATCTGCAAAGCAAGATGGGAATTCAGTGATTGTTTATGATGAAAATGGAAATTATAAGTTTCAAAAGGATGGAACAGAGTTGATCGGATACACATCTTCAACTGTTACGGTTAAGGACAGCGTTGGCGCATCCATAACGTATGGTTCCGATGGTGAGTTCAAGTATCAAAGGTAATCTAAAAGATAACTTCTCAAAAACCCATCCTCTTATACTGGGGATGGGTTTTTTTCTGCCTTGAACTGTCTCAAAAAACGTAGCCTTGATGATTCAAAGAGATTTTTTCTGTTGATACTCTAGAAACGCATAAAATATGATTCATAAACTCGTCTCATATTTCTATGTCTCATTTTATGTTTTTTAGTTGACTTTATGAGATATTCTTGGTAATCTTCCCAAGTGAACATTGGGTACATGAGAGTTTCGTGCTCGGATCAATTCCTTTACTTACAAGAGGATGAACTGAAGAAGGCTGGGTGTGAGCGCATATTCCAAGATATTGCCTCTGGTGCGAAATCAGATCGAAAGGGATTGAGGGAAGCAATCGAGTTTGCCCGAAGTGGTGATGTGATCGTTTGTTGGAAGTTGGATCGGGTTGGAAGGAGTCTTCGAGACCTGATCGAGACGATCAACACGCTCAAGGATAGAGGCATCGGATTTCGTTGCCTGACTCAGCCAGTGGACACAACAAACTCGGCAGGGATGCTCGTGTTCCAAATATTTGGAGCAATGGCAGAATTCGAGAGAAGCCTCATTCGAGAAAGGACACAGGCAGGTCTATTGGCAAGCAGGGCACGAGGGCGGCTGGGAGGGAGGCCCAAGTCTGTGAATGAGAATCGGATCGCCAGCGCATCCACTCTCTACAAGGACGGCAAAATGAGCATCAATCAGATTTGCCAGACGTTGAAAATTTCTAGAGCTACGTTTTACAGGGATTTGAAGGCGAAGGCTGCTTGACTCTCAAGTCATATGACAATCATCAGACGGTGCAGCATGACTGCACGTAGTGATTGCACTGAAAGCCGTTTGGTGTAGAAAGATCATGTAATCGCTTGCATGAATATCACTCTCCAAGAATTTTGTAGCGAGTCTTGAGGTGTCCTGTATCGACTACTCGCTCTCCAGCATGAAGGGAAATAGGGCAGTGGTCTCTTTTTCTACTTCAGGAGGCAGTTCTCCGCAAATTCTAGCCATCTCATCCAGTTTCCTGTCATGGAAGGCTCTGAGTGGATGATACCTGTCGATAGCATCCAAGACCGTCTTGGTTAGTGTGCGTTTCTTGGTCTCTGAGAAGTCTCGGATAAGAGCTTTTGCACTGTACGGGAGTCTGATGGTTAGGGATGCATTTGCATATAGGGAGTTCGGTTTGCGTTTCTTTCTTTTCATGCCGGTAGTTACTTACCCGTAAGATCGAATATGCAATACCATCGACCAGTCATCGCCTCCTGCTAGTAAGAAAAATTAACAGATGGGTAAGGATAATATCAAATCTTGTAATAAAACAGGATTTTGAAAATAACCTCTATTTAAATAGATTGCCGTTTTATTGAATAGCATTCATATTGAATTTCGTTCTTGCGTTTACCAGTTATTTTTGATTTAATGGTCAAATGATTAATCCATTCAAGTCTTCTGAGCCAAAGACTTCTGATATTAAATCCCCTGACTCTAATTTGGATAAAAACTTCTTTGATGAGTTTAAGCAGATGAAGCAGAAGGCAATTGAACAGCTTTTGATCAGAGAAAATCATATCAAGACCCAGTATAATCAACAGATCGAAGGTCTTCAGGTTAAACTCAAAGCAGAGTTAAAGGAGATACATGATAAGTTAAAAGAGCTTGGTCACACTGTGGAAAGCACTCCGACCGCATCCAAACATCGGGGCATCCGTAAATTCCATCCCACTGTTACTGATGAGGTGTTGAAACAGAAGCTTTCGACATTGCTAGCTGGTGGCAGGAAGGCAGGAAGCAAAGAGATTTTTGCCGCTTTGGATATCTCTCGCCCGAGGTTCATAGCCTTCCAGAAAAACTGCAAAGACTTCCTTGAGATCACGGGTAGCAAGAAAACCACTCAGTATTCCCTCAAGGGATAACCCTGATGATCAAATTCACCACCAAGGAGGCTGGGAAACTCCTTTACACTGATGATGCTCGTTCCAATGGATGTCCTGAAGTCTGCTTCTTTGAAAACGAGTCCCAAACCTTCGAGGTAGAGGCAACAATCTCTGAAGTTGAAGCCTTTGAGCAGTACTTTGAAGTCGATGTCGATTCAGATGTGATTCCCGACTTATTGTTTGATGCCTTGGTAGAGTTTTTGAACGTGAATCGACTTTTGGATAAGCCCATCCAATGAAGACTTACCGTTTGGTCTTAAACCTTGCTGATGATGGAGTTAAAGAACTCTACGAAAAGGTGTTAAAGGCTCTGGAGGAGCAACCAGATCGTTTAGAGATTGATTTGATTGGGCTCGGACATCAAAAACCGAATTCGATCCTGATGGTGTGGGATATGTTGATGAACAGATCTTCCAAGACCGTTCTCTCAGTCCATGCCAGAACCTCATTGTTCGATGGAAGCCTTCTGTTGCTCCTGATGGCAGACGAAAGAAAGGTGCGTCCACTTAGCTGGGTTCAGTTGGATTCACCTACGAAGCTCAAAGAGACTGATTGGGCTGCTCTTGAAGACAAGGCAACTCGCAGAGGACAGAATCAGATCCATGAGCCAACTTTTGTGACCGATTACTACCAGATTGCAGAACTGATGAACGAGTATATTCCTGTGGAGAAAATTGCAGGTCAGCGTTGGCCCTTGGAAAATCTCAGGGAATACGGACTTCTACTCGACTCCCAAGAAGAGAAGGCTTTTCAGGATTGCTTCAAATAGACAGGAAGGGATCCAAGAACTCCAAGGCAGTCACCGCAAATCCTGAATCCCCATTCCCTTCCGCATCCGTTCCAATGGGTTCTTGGTGTGCGTATGGATGCTTTAAGAAGGGATATTCCAGGACCATCTAAGGGGCAGAAAGGCAGGTTCACACGCTCTTCTTCACTGTCATCAAGCCATGAGTACAGGGGAACGTCCTTGAGCTTCATCAGGAATGGGTCTTCCTGCGCCGTAAATGGGCGTACAATCGTTTTTCCGAACCTTTCTAGGTCTTTACCCATCCGAGAATTTGGAAGGCGTAAAGGGCGTTCCTTGATCCTCAGTTCGTACCCACAGTTTCCGATGCCTGTTTGGGTTAAAGCCTCTCTAAATCCGAAGAACTTCTCTCTGAAGAGCCTCCTCAGAGTCTTCTGACTGATCTGAGAGGTAATCTTCATTCCGTCAGCTGGTTTCTCGAAGCTGTAAGAGTAGTATCCCAAAGGGGAATCGAAGGTCTCATGAACATTCTCAGAACAGGGCTTTGAAAGGAGAAGTCCCAAGAATGGGATGTCTTTGGTTTTGAAAAGCCGCTGGTAATCCCTGGGAGTAGAACAGTCCTTTGAAGGAAAGCTGGTAAAGAATGACATTGGTTTTGGTATGCTAGATGATCGGGGAGCGATACGGCAGCACTGGTTTGATACTTTTTCAAGATCCTCTTAAACCCATTAAAGTACTGATAATCAGGATCTCTTGTTCCTTGAACTTTACAGAAATATGAGATTTGTTCGCCTACATTCTGAATCGGTTGGGTGACAATCGACTGTATCGGTCCGGAAGTCTTATCCATATGATTGGAAAAAAACTCAAAGACAGCTTCAGACACCAGATCTCTGACTCTTTCATCAATCAGCCAAAGGATGTGGACATGAGCCTGATCATCAATTGATCCATACTCGGTCTTTAAAATACATCTAATGGTACGTTTCCCAGAAATAATTTTGGGATAAGATCCTATTATGTATGCGTTTATCTCTTTAAGCAGAAGATTTACAAATGCACTTCTAAGCCTTCTAGAATTAGAGTTTAAGTACCTCTTGGGATTAAATCTGATATGAGAGACATAAGAGAAAGGAATCTTGATAAAAGAGATGAACTCTGAAGTCACCCGATCTTGACCATAATAGAGATACCTCCCTACTTGGTAAATTGGGACTCCATCACAGATGGATATAATATCCTTATTGCGATGAATGTGATCAAGTATGTCTACAGAAGGTTTCATTTTGAATATTATATCATGATTGAAGTGTTTTATATATTATCAATACTGTAGACTACAGCCTATAGCTGCGTTTTAGGTATGTGAGAAATACATTTCATTAGGTTCTGCAAGTGAGTTGCCTGATTCCGTGTATAACAGTCTTACTTACAACTGGCTTGTTCATTTCAATAATTTTTGTGATTGGGAGAGTGAACTTGAGTCTAATACAAAGCCCAATCACGCCCGGTGGTCTTTATTCCGTAAGATTAGAATATCCTTCAGAGTAAACCCACCTCTAGGATCTCAGAAAATCGCTTAAAACGACTACTTTTATCGTTAAAATAGCAACTTTTCCCTCGAATCTGGGTGTTTTTAGGTATGTAGCCAATCGCTCATGGATGAGCAATCAGTGTCGCTATGCTATAAGAGATTTCTGGTAAAGTCAATAAGAATCGTCCTGTACGATTAAATCCTAATTGAAATAAGAAAATTACACTGATGGGTCTTGTTTATTGAACTATAGTCTCGGCTTTACCGGAAATAATTGCTATGATTCAGCCATCATGAATCGAGAAGCGCAGTTAATCAAATTCCACAGAGAAGGTATTAAAAGATCCCATTGCTTTTATATCTTACGGATTCTTGTTATTAAACAAGGAAAACTAGTTAGGGCTATTTAAATAGAGATAGCCATGAATAATCTGATAAGAATATCTAAAGGTTTGGATGATCAGGGCTTCATTGTTCAAAATCCCAATCAGAAGCTTGCTTGGGACTTGGATCGACTCGAATTCCCCCAGAACATTGCCGACATCATCGGAGTTCGAAAGGAAACGATCAATTTTTGGAAAAGGCGTGGATGCAGGTTCATTGGGCGAAAAACTACCGTCCGTTGGGTTCGGCAATTCATGGCATCAATCTCTGGGGGGGCTGATCATGGCATCGCTTAAAAAAGTCAAAAGGTCCCCATACTGGTATATTCGCTTCCGGGATTTGGAGACGGGCATTTGGAAGGATGAGTGCCTGAAATTGAGGCATGATAACGATCAAGACACCATCAAAGCCCACAAGGAATGCGCCAAACGCACCGCCGCAGAGCAAGCGGTCTCCCCACAAAATGGTGGTGACTTCTCAGCATGGGTACCAATGCACCTTCAATCCCACTACAAGAATCCTAGATCCCTAGAACGTTACCAGATCGCTTGGGATACCATCGCTGGGTGGTTGAAAGGTAAAAAAATACGTCACCCAAGGGAGTTCAAGTACCAGCATGTCATGGAGTACGTTGAATGGAGAAAGCAGCAGGTCAAACACAACACAGCACGACTTGAGATCGGCTTTTTCAAAGGCATTTTGAGGGAGGCTTGTGCAAGGGAGTTCTTGGATAAGAACGTTATCAGCCTTGCTCGTTTCCCTATTGTGCCAGCAAAGCAAAAAAAAGAGCTTACCTCTGATGAAATTCAAAAAATCCGTGAAACACTAAAATCCAAGGACGAATGGATGGGTACAGTCTTTGAGATCTTGATCAACTTGGGTTGTCGCTTCAATGAGGCACGAATCCACAAATCTCGTGTGGACTTTGTAAACAAGACTATCCAGATCGAGGACAGCAAAAGGAAGGCAAACGATCCTCGCAAACTCTACACAGTGCCAATGAAGGAACGATTTGTGGAGTACCTCCAAGGTCTCAAATGGGAGGAGGGATACTCCGTTCCTGAGTTCAAGAAGTCATCCAATCAGAGATTCAATGAGGTCTTGAAATCTGTTTGCGAAGCCACCTCACACTCATGCCGAGTCAGCTTTATAACTAGATGCCACAGGGCGGGATTGACTGCATTGGAGGCAATGCAGTTGGTAAATCACTCATCTGATGATGTGCACAAAATTTACTCTCGCCTGAACATCAAAGATTCGGAGGCGGCACTGTCTCGTGTCACTCCACCACCAGATCCTTTCTGAACTGTAAATGTGTGTGTTGTGCAAAATGGGTGCCCCCAAGGGCACCCATTTTGTTTTGGCAGACTCATCAATGTTGAATCCCCTAGTATCAAAGGCAATAGGACTTGTTCCCCATAGTTCCCCACACCTCTTTCATTCTACCGAAGAAAAAAACACTCTAACAGAGTAGAAGCGCATCCCAAACAACCCAGAATAGTCCTACCGTTACACCACAAGGCAGTGGAAAATTTTTCTCAGCGGGGGATTTCCAAGTTGCTCACTCTGACCAAAACCATGGGAGGGTTCAAGACTTTGCTTCCCGCTGGGGGGCCGTCACGAGTGAAAACTCGCACGTTTCCCCAATGCCGCCGAACTTCGGGTAGACATGCCGGGCGGCCACGCTGTTGGGCTTGGTAAAACCGGACACCGAGGAGAGGCCACGGTCACGGAGGGCGAGCAGCGACTCGTGAAGGAGACGGGAACCGATTCCGCGATTGCGGTATTCCATCAGGACGGAGGGACCGCTCACCAACTGGCAGGGCGACCCGGCATCCGGATCAAGAAGGGATGCGGCAATGAGCCTGTTCCCCTTGGGGATGACCAGGCAGAGGGGCTCGTCGGCATTGAAGAGGCGCTTGACCGAGTTTTTGAGATACTCCTCGACCTTCGTGACCGAGTCGTTCCAACCGCTGTCCATCGCAAGCGAAAGCAGGAGCACCTGGAGGACCTGCTCGGCCTCCTCGTGGGTGGCGGGCCGGATCAGGTCGGTCGCGGGGATGAGGGCAAAGGTGGAAAGGTTGCCGGTCTGCCAGTTGAAGCGCATCCAGGTGGAGGGGCGGCGAGCGACCGGACTGCTTTGCAGTCCCCCGGCGAGAGCGGCATCAGGGGAGGAGAGGATCGGGGATCGCGGAAGGGAAGGGATGCCGGAGGGACCGGAGGAAGTTCTTGAAACCATCGGAAAGGTTGTGAAGGGAAAGACAAAAGTGGGGCATGGTCAATCGGTTTTTTCCGGAGGGATGGAAAAGCCCCGCTCAGTCTTTTTCCAAATCGTGTTTGATGACAGGAGAAAAAGATGAAAGCTTCTTGTTTTCAATCCGCATCCATCAACGCCCCGCATCACTTGTCCGAATCCCACCGTCCCAAACATGAATGCGGCGTATTTGCCGTGCACGGCCACGACGACGCAGCCCTTCTGACCTACTACGGTCTCTTTGCACTGCAGCACCGGGGCCAGGAGAGCGCCGGCATAGCGACCAGCAGCGGCAACGGAAAGTCATTCCTCCTCCACAAGGGGATGGGGCTGGTTTCCCAGGTCTTTGATCCCGAACACCTGGAGTCGATCCGCGGCACCCGCGCCATCGGCCACGTGCGCTACTCAACCACCGGTTCGAGCACCCTGCTCAACTCGCAACCGCTCTCCGTCGACACAGCCCGCGGGCAGATTGCCGTCGCCCACAACGGCAACCTGGTCAATGCCGCCTCCCTGCGCCACGAACTCGAGACCCGCGGCTCGATCTTCCAGACCACGGTCGACAGCGAGATCATTCTCCACCTCCTTGCCCAACCCGACGAAACGATGGGTGGACCGATCGGCGCGCTGCGCCGTCTCGAAGGCGCCTTCTCCGTGGTGGTCATGGCTGAGAACGAAATCATCGGCTTCCGCGATCCCAGCGGTCTGCGCCCCCTATCCCTCGGCAAGCTTCATGACGGATGGGTCCTCTCCTCCGAAACCTGCGCCTTCGACCTGATCGGCGCATCCTTCGTCCGCGACATCGAGCCGGGTGAGGTCGTCATCATCAATGACAAGGGGATCCGTTCCGAGTTCCCGTTCACGGAAACCCGCGAGGCCTTCTGCATCTTTGAGTATGTCTATTTCGCGCGCCCTGACAGTCGTCTGCGGGGAGTGACCGTCAGCAAAGCCCGGATCAACATGGGCCGCGAATTGGCACGACTCCATCCCGTCGAGGCCGACGTGGTTGTGCCCGTTCCCGATTCCGGCATCTATGCGGCGCTCGGCTTCTCCGAGGAACTGGGGATTCCCTACGACCCCGCCTTTGTCCGCAACCACTACATCGGCCGCACCTTCATCCAACCGACCCAACTCATCCGCGACTTCAACGTCCGGGTGAAGCTCAACCTCATCGGTGAGTCGGTTCAGGGAAAGCGCGTCGTGGTCGTCGACGACTCCGTCGTGCGCGGCACAACCGCCAAGGCGCGCGTGGTAAACCTGCGCGAGGCGGGCGCCAAGGAGGTCCATCTCCGCATCAGTTGCCCTCCCCACCGCCATGCCTGCTACTACGGAATCGACTTCCCCGATCCCGAGAAGCTCATCGCCAACCAGCAGACCCATCAGGAGATCTGCGACTACCTCGGGGCCGACAGCATCGGCTACCTTGATGTCGACGGGATGGTTCGGGCCACGGGCCTCGCGAAGAATTCCTTCTGCATGGCCTGTTTCAACGGCGATTACCCGATCCCCTTCGACGCCGCATTCGACAAACTGATCATGGAGCGCCGCAAGGGAAGCGCCCAACTCCTTCCCGACCAGAGCGCGCAACCACCGCTCTTCCCCCATAAATCCTGATCCCGCAATTCCCGGCACCCATCACCGCTTTCATTTCATGAGCACCAAGAAAACGAAGAGTCCCAAAAAGAAAGCCACCAGCAGAAAACCGGCCGCGCCATCCGTCGCCAAGGGTTCCAAGAGTTCCTATGCGAAGGCCGGCGTCGATGTGGCGCTCGGCAACAGGGTGAAGTCCGGCATCGGCGCGCTTGTCCGGCCGACCCACGGCGCCGAGGTGCTGGGCGGCATCGGCGGCTTCGGAGGCCTCTTCCGCCCCGACTTCAAGAAGCGCGGAATCAAGGACCCCGTCCTTGTCTCGAGCGTCGACGGCGTCGGCACCAAGCTGAAAATCGCCTTTGCCACCGACAAGCATGACACGATCGGCGAGGATCTGGTGAACCACTGCGTCAACGACATCGCCGTCACCGGCGCCATGCCCCTCTTCTTCCTCGACTACATCGCCGCCGCGAAGCTCGACCCGAGGGTGCTCAAGGAGATCATCACGGGCCTCTCCCGCGCCTGCAAAGAATCCGGGTGCGCCCTCATCGGGGGCGAGACTGCCCAGATGCCGGGCCTCTACGGAGAAGGGGAATACGACCTCGCCGGATCCATCACCGGCATCGTCGACCGCAAGGACCTGCTCGACGGCAGTCGCGTCCGGCCGGGGGATGTTCTGGTCGGACTCCCAGCCAACGGACTCCACACCAACGGCTATTCCCTCGCCCGCAAGGTCCTCTTCGACCTCCTCGGCCTGAAACTCTCCGACCGTCCCGCGGGTCTGGGCACCACCGTCGGGGCCGAACTCCTCAAGGTCCATCGCAGCTATCTCCCCGCGTTCAGGAAACTCCACGCCATGAAGGGCAAGCCGCTTCATGCGGCAGCCCACATCACCGGCGGTGGACTCATTGATAATCTTCCCCGCATCCTGCCCAAGGGTTGCGACGCGGTGATCGACCCGACCTCCTGGAAAGTTCCTGCAATCTTCGGCATCATCGGGCGCGGGGGGAACGTCGATCCCCTGGAGATGTACCAGGTCTTCAACATGGGCATCGGCATGGTTCTCGTCGTTCCGGGCAAGGAAGGTGAGAAGATTGCCAAGACCCTCGGCGGCCGTGTCATAGGCGGCGTCGTCAAGGGAAGCGGCGTTGTCCGCTTCAATCCCGAACCGGGGGAATAGAATCACACTCCCCTCCGCATGAGCGAGGAATCCCAGAACATCACGGGGCACCGGAAGGCGCTCGGGGTCGGATTGGGGGCGGGACTGCTCGGGGCCGTGGCCCTTGCCATGCGCTACGGTTGGCGCAAAACCCTGCGGGGGATCATCCCCGACGCCATCTCCCCCGCCGTCTTCGCGACCCGTGTGGCCGACACTTCGTCGGGTGAGATCGTCTACCACACCGCCGACAGCCAGTTCCCGGGACCGCCCCTCCTCTTCCTTCACGGCGTCTTCCCCGGAGCCTCCTCATTCGAGTGGTCGAAGATCTATCCCAGGTTCGCGGACTCGTGGAGGGTCCTCGTCCCCGACATGATCGGCTTCGGGGAATCGCAGAGGCCCTCTCCCGCAATCACCGCCGAGGAACAGGTCCGCTCCCTGGCGGAATTCCTCGACCAGACGGTGCCGGGCGAGTCCGCCGTGATCGTGGCCTCCGGCCTCACCGCCAACATCGCCCTGCTCTTCGCCGCCCGTTTCCCCGAGAAGACGACCCGGCTCATCCTCTGGATGCCGGACGTCGCGCTCGGAAAGGCCAACCCCTCCCGTGAATGGCACAGGCTGGGCTGGTTCCCGCGGATGGCCCGCCTGGTCTACCGCTACCAACTCGCGACGGATTCCTTCCTCCGCGCATGGCTCCTGCGCTCGGGATTCACCCACGAGGCCGCCGGGCTCGAGGAGTGCCTTTCGGTCATCACCTCGACCGCCCAGCAGTACGGCGCAGAGCACGCCTTCCTGGCAGAATCCTCCAAGTCCTACTGGAGAAGCCTCCGCACGGGTCTGCGCCATCTCTCATCCCCCGTCACGATGCTCCTGGCGGGAGGTTCAGGAAAAGACTCCTCCTCCGCCATCGCCGACCTGAGGCCGCTGGTGAACCGCTTTTCCATCGTCGAGGTGACGGCGCTGGGCGCGCTAGCCCCGCTTGCCGAATCCGACGCAGTGGCCGCGGCGATCGCCAGGGAACTCTCGGCCCCGCACACGGAAAACGGATGATTTGAATTGCGCCGCGGCGGGCACCGGCGCCACGATCGCACTTTGACGTGAACGTATCCGACCTCAGGGAAATCCTCCAGTATGTCCCCCGCTTCCGGGAGCGGATCTTCGTGATCGCCGTGGATGGCGCGGCGGCCGCCTCGGAGAATTTTCCCAACATACTCCTCGACCTCGCCGTTCTGCGCTCGCTGAGCGTTCGGGTGGTGCTGGTGCACGGCGCCAGTCATCAGATCACCGAACTGGCCCGCAAGCGCGGCATGAAGATCACCAACAGCGACGGGACCGGAATCACCGACGAGGCCACGCTCGAACTTTCCATCGACGCCGGAATCCGGCTCACCAACAGGATCATGGAGGGGCTCTCCGCAGTCGACCTCCGGGCCGCCTACGCCAACGCGATCATCGCCCACCCCGCCGGCATTCTCGGCGGGACCGACCAACTGTTCACCGGGCGGGTCGAGCGGATCGACAACCACGCGCTCGAACTCCTCCTGAAGGAGGGGATCATTCCGGTCATCCCTCCACTCGGCTTCGACGGGGAGGGTCGCACTTACCGGGTCAACTCCGATGGAATCGCCCTCGAGGTAGCCGAGGCACTGCATGCCTCCAAGATCATCTTCCTTGGTGCCGACGAGGTGGTTGGCGGTACCCATCCCCTCCCCCGGCAGCTTTCCATCGACGAGTCGGAGGAACTGATCAAAAAGCTCCGGGCGACCGGCGGCCCGGCAGGCCTGATCTCCAAGATCGAATGCGCGGCACGGGCCTGCCGGGGCGGCGTCCCTCGCGCCCACCTTCTCGACGGTCGAGTCAACGAGGCGCTGCTCACCGAGATCTTCAGCCACGAGGGCTCGGGGACGATGGTCTATTCCAACGAATACCAGCAGATCCGGAGGATCTTCAAAAAGGATGTCCGTTCCGTCATGGCGCTCATCCGGCAGTCCGTCGAGGACGAGGAGATCGCGCGGCGGACACGGGCCGACATCCTGGCACGGATCGAGGATTACTGGATTCTGGAGATCGACCGGACGCCGATCGCCTGCGTCGCGCTCCATGTCGACAGGGATCATTCCCTTGCCGAGATGGCTTGCCTCTACGTCAGCAGGGGCCACGAAAACAAGGGCTTCGGACGGAAGCTGATGGCCTTTGCGGAGAACCTGGCCCGGGAAAAGGGAATCGGGCGGATCTACGCCCTCTCGACCCGCGCCGTGAACTACCTCCAGCAGAAGGGCGGATATGCCGAGGCGGATCCATCAGTCCTCCCGGAAGAGAGGAGGTCCCGCTACGAGGGAAGCGGACGGAACTCCCGGATCCTCGTGAAGGAACTCCGCCCACGGGGTTCCTGAACACCACGCCACGGTGTCCGACTGCATTTCCATGGTCCGCCTCCGGGAACTGCTCCCGACGGTCTGGATTGATGCCGCGGTCATCCTTCTCTACTTCGGGCTCATCGTCGGAATCGGCCTGCGTGCCGGACGAGGAAACACGACGCTGCGTGAGTTCGCCCTGGGTGGACGCTCCATCCCCTGGTGGGCGGTGCTCGCCTCCATCATCGCCGCGGAGACCAGCGCAGCCACCTTCCTCGGCACCCCCGCCGAGGGATACAAGACTCGCGCCTTCTTCTACGGCCAACTGGCCATCGGCACGGTGCTCGCGCGGGTGTTGATCGCCCTTACCTTCATCGGGCCGTACTACAAATACGGCGTCGAGAGCATCTACGAGTTCCTGATGGTGCGCTTCGGGCCCCGCACGAAAAACGCCGCCAGCGGCATCTTCCTCTTCACCCGCATCCTTGGGATCGGCGTCCGCCTCTACCTCGGCGGCGTGATCCTCGTGGTGCTATGGCGTTACCTGTTTCCGGAAGCCCCGGTAACCCTGGGAAACTATTTCTGGGGCATCCTCTTCGTGACGCTCGTGACCACCGCTTACACCATGGCCGGAGGAATCAAGGCGGTGATCTGGACCGACCTGATCCAGGCGGCCCTGATGCTTGGCTCGGTCGCCTTTGTCCTCTGGTTCCTGCTCCATCAGCTGGGCGGAATCGGGGCCGCGGGATCCTTGCTCGGCGGATGGGGGAATCTGCGTTGGATCCAGTGGGGCTGGAATGGATCCCTTCCCTTCGGGGAGGCGCTTGGAAAGATGCTTTCCGAACCCTACACGATCTTTGCGGCGCTGATCGGTTCCACCTTTCTCACGATGGCCACCCACGGAACCGATCAGGACATGGTGCAACGTCTCCTGACGGCCCCCGATCCCAAAAAATCGCGTCTCTCCCTCATTCTGAGCGGCTTTGCCGACATTCCCATCGCCTTGGCATTCCTCGGTGTCGGCATCCTGCTGGCCCTCTATTATGCCGGTCCGGGAGGGGGGGCTCCGGGAATCCCCGACAACGAGATCTTCGCCCATTTCATCGTCCACGACATTCCCCCAGGTCTGCGGGGACTCATCATCGCCGGAGTCTTCGCCACGATGATGGGCTCGACTTCGGCCGCGCTCAATGCGCTGGCAACCAGTTTCACCGCCGACTTCTACCTCCCTTACCTCAATCCGGGATCGGATGACCTCTCCGCGGTGCGGGCGGCCCGCGTAGCCACGCTGGTCTTCGGACTGCTGATGGTCGCCGTCGGGACACTCGCCGCATATTCCGTACTCAATGATCCGCGCCTCACCATCATCCCGATCGCCATCGGGATCCTCGGCTATACCTACGGCTCGCTGCTCGGGATCTTCCTGCTCGGGATGCTCTCGTCACGGCGCGGATGTGACCGGATGAATGTGGTCGCCATGGCGGGCGGTGTGCTCGCCGTCTTTTTCGTGGGTAAGGTCCGCCTGCCGGGCCTCGTTGATTTCGGCAACTGGATGCCGGCATGGTGGCCGGTGATCGCCTGGCCTTGGTACGTTCTCATCGGCTGCTGCGCCACCCTCCTGCTTGCCGTGCCATTCCGGACAGGAGGCTCTCCCTCCCTTGATGAAAATCCGGGTCAAGGGTTTTCAGGTCGTTCCGGAAAATAAAAAACGCCGGCGAGGGACGTTTCTTCTTGAGGGGGAAAAGCGGCGGTTTCTATTCTGATCCTCCCCCTAAAACTTTCCATCGCCTTGAATTCCTCCCTTCGATTCCCGACCGAGACCGATTCCTCACTCAAGAAGGAACACGAGCCCGCCCAAACCAACCCGAACGCCCTTCTCTGGGACCGGCTCTCCTCCGTGATCCGAAACCGGGTCAGCGCCGACAGCTTTGACCGCTGGTTCAGCGGCGTCGCCGTCCTCTCCATCAGCCCGGATAGCGTCACCCTCGGGGTGCCCAACCCGATCCATCAGTTCTTCATCGAGAGCAACTATTCGGCCCTCCTCTCCTCGGCCCTGGAAGAGGTCCTCGGCCAATCCTGCACGCTCCTTTTGGACTGCCCGGAGAACTGCCGCGAGCAGGGCGGGGAGGCGGAATCCCCGGAAGAGCGCCGCAAACCGGAACAGACTCCCGCCGACAAAGGGGGAAGGCTCTCCCCTCCCTCCTCCACCGCGGCGGGAATGAACCCCTCCTACACCTTCGGTAGCTTCATTGTCGGCGCGAACAACCAGTTTGCCCACGCCGCCTCCCAAGCGGTCGCCAATTCCCCGGCGCGAACCTACAATCCCCTCTTCATTTACGGCGGCAGCGGCCTGGGCAAGACCCACCTCCTGCAGTCCATCGGGCATCACATTCTCTCCGTGAAGAAGAATGCCAGGGTCGTCTACCTGCGCAGCGAGCAGTTCACCAATGAGTTCATCGACGCGATCCAGAACAATGCCCTTGTAGCCTTCCGCAAGCGCTACCGTCAGGCCGACATCCTGATGATCGATGACATCCAGTTCTTCGCCGGCAAGGAACGCTCCCAGGAGGAGTTTTTCCATACCTTTGGCGCCCTGCATGACGGCCACAAGCAGATCATCCTCTCCAGCGACCGCCCCGCCAGCGAGATCGCCAACCTGGAGCAACGCCTCGTCTCCCGCTTCGAATGGGGGATGACCGCGGAGATCCAGCCCCCAGACATGGAGACCCGCATCGCCATCCTTCAGGGGAAGGCCTCCCGGATGCACATCGAGATCGAGCAATGGGTGCTCGAGTTCCTCGCCGATAAGATCCGCAGCGACATCCGCCGCCTCGAAGGGGCGCTGATGCGCGTGGCGGCCTACAAGTCACTCAGCGGGCAACCCCTGACCAACGACGCCTTGGAGCACCTCCTCCGGGATGTCCTCCAGGAACAGGCACGCAAGGCCGTCACCATCGACCAGATCCAGAAGAAGGTCGCCGAGCATTTCGACATCCGCCTTGCCGACATGACCAGCAAACGTCGCCAGGCCAGCATCGCCTACCCCCGGCAGATCGCCATGTATCTATCCCGCGAAATGACTCCCTCGACCCTCATCGAGATCGGCGACGCCTTCGGCGGCAAGGATCACGGCACCGTGATCCACGCCTGCAAACTCGTCAAAAAGCGGATGGAAGAAGATCCCAAGGCACGACATCTGGTGCGTCTCCTCGACCAGCAGCTCCAGCGATAGTGGTTCCGGGGTGATTTTGCCAGAATCACTTTGACAGCACCCCTCTCCGGATCTATCCAGAAGTCTATTCCGGATTTCCGGAGCATCTCACACAATTCATGAAATTCACGGTTACCAAGCAGGCGCTGCTCGACGGACTCCAGCGCATCCAGAACATCGTCTCCAACAAGGTCACCCTTCCCGTCCTCTCGAACGTCCTTCTCGAGACAACGGGGAGCGGACTTCAACTCACGGCCACCGATCTCGATGTGAGCGTGCGGACGGAAACCCCGGCCACCGTCGAGAAACCCGGATCGACCACCCTTCCGGCCCGTCGCCTTCTCTCCATCATCCGCGAACTTCCCGCCGAGGAGGTCGAGATGGAGACCGACGGCCGCAACGTCACCTCCATCCGCAGCGGTCCCAGCTTCTTCAAGGTCTTCGGCCTCCCGAAGGAAGAATATCCAGCCTTCCCCTCACTGGAGGAAAAGCGTGGATTCTCGATGAAGCAGGGCGAACTCAAGGAGGGCCTGCGCAAGACTTCCTACTCCATCTCCCTCGACGAATCCCGTTATGTCCTCAACGGAATCCTCTTCTCCTTCCGCGACGGTCGCCTCACCCTGGTGGCCACGGACGGACGCCGCCTCGCCCTCTGCGATGCCGAACTTGGAGAGATCAAGTATCCTGAGGGTCACGAGCGCGACTTCATCGTCCCGACCAAGGCGATCGGCGAACTCCAGCGCCTCCTCGTCGATGACAGGGATGTCCGCCTCCACGTCGGTGACAACATGGTCGCCTTCGACCTCGGCGCCACCGTGCTTGCAACCAAACTCGTCGACGGCACCTATCCGAACTACCGCCAGGTGATTCCCGGCGAGGCCAAGGAGCGCGTCTCCCTTGAGCGTGAGACCCTCCTCCAGTCGGTGCGCCGCGTCTCCCTGCTCAGCAGTGACAAGAGCGGTTCCGTTCGCCTCAACTTCACCAAGAACAACCTCGATATCACCTCGAACACCCCCGAGGTCGGCGAGGCCAAGGAATCGCTTGCCGTGGCCTACAAGGGCCGCGACCTCGCGATCGCGTTCAATCCCGAGTTTCTGATCGATCCTCTCCGCAATCTCTCCGACGACACCATCGCCCTGGAACTCATCGACGAGATGAGTCCCGGCGTTATCAAGATCAACTCGGCCCAGCGCTTTCTCTACGTGCTGATGCCGATGCGCGTCTCGGTGTAAAACCGGAAGGAGGCGTAGCGTCGCATCACGACCACAGCCTGAACTCCTTGACCCCTCAGACAGCCGCCCCAGAGACCGTCTCCCACGGCGGATGGCCCAACTGCCTGCGCCTTGCCAATGGCGACGTTGAGATCGTCGCCACGCTTGACGTTGGCCCCCGCATCCTCGTCTACCGGAGGCCCGGAGAAACTAACGTACTGAAAAACTACCCCGACCAGCTCGGCGGGACACGCGAGCGGGAGTGGATGATCCGCGGAGGACACCGCCTCTGGATCGCCCCTGAGGACGAGTTGCTCAGCTATCACCGCGACAACGAGCCCGTCTCCTGGACGCGGGGAAAAAACGGGGAGATCGTCATCTCGAGCCGGATGAACTCACCCCATCCTCTGCGCAAGGACCTCACACTGCTCCTCGGCACCTCGGGATCACGCCTTGAACTACTCCACACAGTCACCAACGAGGGGGATTCCCCCGTCACGCTGGCAACCTGGGCATTGAGCGTCATGGCGCCGGGCGGCACCGAGATCATCCCCCAGCCCTCCCTCGGGGAGCACCCCCGCGACCTCCTACCGAACAGGACGATGGTTCTCTGGCCCTACACCGACCTGAGTGACCCCCGTTGGAAGATCGGCCGCTCCTTCATGCTCCTCCGGCAGCAGGAGCATGGAACACCCACAAAGATCGGCTTGGCACACGAGGAACGATGGGTTGGATACCTGCTGGGCGGGGAGCTTTTCCTCAAGAAATTCCCCTTGGTGAAAGGAGCCACCTATCCGGATGGCGGCTGCAACTTCGAGACCTTCACCAACGGGGAGATGCTTGAGATCGAGTCGCTCGGCCCCCTGGCAACCCTACACCCGGGTGAAAGCACATCCCATCCCGAGACATGGCATCTCATGAAAGCCCCGGCCGGAATGGATCCGGAAGACGAATCCTCTCTCACTGAACTCCTGACACCCATCCTCCGAGACCACCCGTGAAAAGACTCCTGCCCTCACTGATTGCCTGCCTCCTTCTCCTTGCAGGATGCGAGGCGCCGATCGTGTACCAGACCCCGGAGGACCGCCAGGCTCTTTCCCGGGCCATTTCCGGTGAAAAGCAGGGTCCCTATTATATCGGGCGCCGCTTCTACAAGGTCGACTACAAGATGTGGGGCTGGGTCAGGAAGCCGGGAGAGCCCTGGAAGCAGTCGCAGCTTGTCATGTTCAACGAGCAGAAGAAGCTGGCACCTGACCGCGATCGAAACGACATCGGTTGTGATAACAATTACGAGTACCGCCTCACCGGACACTTCTCAGGAGAGAAAGTCTACGAACCTGCCAGCGACAGCTTCTACCCGGAGTTCGTCCTCACCGGCGCCACCGTCACCTCAACGAACGCACCCCTCATCTATCCCGACAAGCGCTGGACCGACCCCTCCGTCCGACTCATCGGCCCGCCCCAGTACTGATCGGAGGCCTTATTCTTCCCGTCTGGCCCTCTCCAGAATGCCCGTGGTCGAGCGACCCGGCACCAATTGGAGAAGGCTGATCTTGGCCCCGACTTCCTCGAGGGCCTCCCGTTCCCCGGAATCAAGCGTCTCCAGGGTGTAGTCTCCTCCCTTGGCATAGATGGCGGGCCGCAGGGAGCGGATCACTTCGGTCACGCGCTTCCCGGTGAAGATCGTCACATGGTCCACGCAGCGGAGCGCCGCCAGCACCTCGGCGCGGTCGAGCTCGCCGTTGAGGGGGCGATCGGGGCCCTTGAGTTCGCGGACCGAGGCGTCGCTGTTGACGGCCACGATCAGGGCGTCCCCGCACTCCCGCGCCTGCTCGAGATAGCGGACATGTCCCGTGTGAAGCAGATCGAAACAGCCGTTGGTGAGCACCAGTTTCTTCCCCATAGCGGCATACTCCGCGCCAAGGGCCGCCAATTCATCCGCAGCTACGAGTCGGTTCATCCCCTTATGGGAAACCTCCTGAAGCCGCGTGGGAAGCAGATTCTCCTGTTTTGACACTCTCCGTAGCCCCGATAGCTTTTTTCCCATGCCCCCGTCAGCCGCCAACCACGACCTCCTCTCACGCCTCAAGGAGGGATGCAATGCCTGCTTCCCTCAGTATGCGGCGCGTGCCCACGCCCCCTTCGGCGATGATGAAGAGCACGAGGAGTGGCGCCTGATGGCCTCGCTGGCGGCGGGGTGCCTTCTCTTCGGGGTCCTAGGGCTTCTCACGGAATGGATCTTCCACAACCAGATGGCCGCCACGGTCCTCTATCTCCTCGCCTATCTCTGCGGAGGCTGGGATGCGGCGGGGGACGCCTGGGAACGCATCCGGAAAGGACAACTCGACGTCCACTTCCTGATGCTTGCCGTCGCGGTGGGCGCCGGGATCATCGGTGCATGGCGCGAGGGGGCCCTCCTGCTCTTTCTCTTCTCGGCCTCGGGAGCCATGGAGCACTTCGCGATGGGACGGACCAAGAAGGCGATCGACGCCCTCTTCCGCGGCGCCCCGAAGATGGCCCGCGTCCTCCGGGAAGGCCGGGAGGAGCAGATTCCGGTCGAGCAACTCTCCCCCGGGATGATCGTGCTGGTGACCACGGGCGAACAGATCCCCACCGACATGGAGGTGGTCAAGGGAGAGAGCGCCTGCGACGAGTCGAACATGACCGGCGAGGCCATTCCCGTCCCGAAGCGACCAGGCGACACCGCCCTCTCCGGCACGATCAACCTCTGGGGCGTTCTTGAAGGACGCGTCCTGCGACCGGCCAGCGAGAGTTCCCTGCAGAAGATCATCCGCCTGATCCAGAACGCCCAGAATCTGAAGGCTCCCTCCCAGCGCTTCACCGACAAATTCGGTACCGGCTACACCTGGACGATCCTCTCCCTCTGCACCGTGATGTTCTTTGTCTGGTGGCTGGCGCTCGGGCTCCCCCCGTTTGAGACTCTCGACGGAAGCGCCAGCGCCTTCTACCGGACCATGACCCTGCTGGTCGTCGCATCCCCCTGCGCCCTGGTTCTCTCGGTCCCCTCGGCAATCCTCTCGGCCATTGCAAGCGGTGCGAGGCGTGGAATCCTCTATCGCGGCGGCGCCGCCATCGAGACACTCGCCAATGTCAGCGTCGTCGCCCTCGATAAGACTGGCACCCTGACCTCGGGAAACCTGACCCTCGCTGAGATCGACGTCTTCGAGGGATCGGAGGAACAGTTCCGCAAAGTCGCCCATTCACTGGCACGGCTCTCCGAGCATCCCCTCTCCCGTGCGATCCGGAGGATCGCCGCAACCTGGGGCACTCCCGCCATGGAGGCGGCCAACTTCGAAACCATCCTCGGCAAGGGAGTCCGGGCCAACGTCAACGGGGAGACCTATGTCATGGGAAGCCGGAAGCTCGTTCTGGGACTCGAGCGTTTTGCGGGCCGGGAGCTGCCACCCGCAGGAAAAACAGCGGGTGCCGTTGTCTGGGTTGCAGGCGATAATCTCTTGGGAAGAATGGTCTTCACCGACGAGGTGAGGCCGGAATCGGCCCTCACCCTCAAGGCCCTCCACCGGCAGGGAGTCCGCACCGTGATGCTCACGGGAGATCACCGAGATGCCGCCCAGTTGATAGGTACAAAGGTCGGCATCGGAGAGATCCTCTCAGAACTGTCGCCGGATAAGAAAGTCGAGGCCGTCGAGAATCTCAAGGAGGGTGGCAAAGTGCGCGTCGCCATGATCGGGGATGGAGTGAATGATGCTCCCTGCATCGCGGCCGCCGATGTCGGCGTGGCCATGGGTGCGCGCGGCTCCGACGCCGCGCTCGAGCAAGCAGAGGTGGTGCTGATGAATGATCGGATCGAGAACTTCCTCCTGGCACGCCTGTTGAGCGTTCAGGCCAAGGGAATCATCACCCAGAACATCATCGTCGCCCTCGGCACCGTCCTCGTGATGGTCTGCGCCGCCTTCATCTACCCGGTCCCACTCACACTCGGGGTCGCCGCCCATGAGGGCAGCACGCTACTCGTGGTGATCAACAGCCTCCGGTTGCTAGCAATCAAACTTCCTGAGTCATCAAAGGATGCTTAGAGGCCCTAGCAGTTTAGGCTGGTGATCTGAAAAAATGCGGCCTGCCCATCGGAAATTGCCACAGCAACTCCCTTGACCCTCCCTATTTTCCTGAGTTCCTGATTACTTCTTTCGGAAGATCAGTTTACCGGCGCGAAAGCGCCATTAGGCAACTGACGGAAGAGTTGACTCCCCCTCGGATAGGAGGGGATATAAGTCCCGTCCTGCTGCTGGACGTAGCTGATCTTGGCGGGAACAAAGCCACCGCTGGAGTTGCGGGTGTAGAGTTGTTGGTTGGTGGGCTGTTGTTGATAGCCTCCACCCGATCCGGAACCGCTCGACTTTGGAATAAATGCGTTGATGGCCTGTGATCCGACGCTGCCGGCTCCGGCCGCGATGGCACCCGCAGCCACGGGATTCACGCCTCTCATCAGGGCGCCTGTTCCAGCACCTATTCCAGCAGCGGTCAGTCCTTGAACCACCGCGGCCCCCATCGGGGTCATCACGGAGCGGGGTTGACCATTCGGACCCATTTCCGTGGTACAACCTGCAAGAAGGGCGGCACTGGAAGCGAGCGAGAGGAGGGAGGACTTCTTCATGATCCCATCCTAGCAGGGTCGGAATGAAAAATGAAGGGTGAAAAACGGGGATGTGTAAGCCTTATCTAGGGAATCCCTAACGGAGAGTCCGACCTTCATCCGCGTCGATGTAGTCGAACATGGTCTGGATCTCGTCTCGGGTCTCGAATCCGCTCTCTTTCTTGCGGCGGATCAGGATCTCGCTCACGTCATCCCGCCACCCCCGCTTGGTCATGAAGCCGTTCCAGATCTCGATCTGCTCTACGGTCGGCTCGGCGCCGTGCTTCACGGCCCAATCCCAGACCGCTTCATCGGAGAGCCCCGCCTTCACCTGGGCGGCCAGTTCGTCGTAGAGGACTCCCAGAAACTTGCAGCAGCGGTCATCAAACCCCTTTCCGAGGTTCGGGATGCAATCCTCTGCCAACTCCCCGGCGGCATGGAGACGAATCTTCTCCACCATGCGCGGAAAGTAGACTAGGCCGTGGATCGTGTCGTGGGGAGTGCGTGGCGTTTTCATGGGTTGGTTGGCGTTGATTCCTTGGGGGTGACGAATCCAGAGATCAGGAAAAGTCCGGCGGCGATGCAGATGCAGGAGTCGGCCACATTGAATGCCGGCCAGTGGTAGCCGCCGAACTGGAAGTCGAGGAAATCGACGACATGGCCGAGCCTGATCCGGTCGGTCACATTGCCGATGATTCCCGAGAGGAGGAGAAGCCATCCGCACTGCATCAGCAGACCGGAGAAGTGTCGGCGCAGAACGATCAGAGTGATGAAGACAGCGCACGAGAGAAGGATGAAGAAGAGGTTGTTGTCGTGGAGCATGCTGAAAGCCGCTCCGGTGTTGTGGAGATGGGTCAGGTTGAAGAATCCCGGAATGACCGGAATCGATTCCTGATACGGAATGAAGCGCAGCGTCAGGATCTTGGTAAGCTGATCAGCGAGGGCAAGGGTCACGATCAGTGACCATGCGAGCGCCATCGGGATTCCCTTCGTGCGATTCATGCAAGCGCCTCAAACCTCCAACGCAACGACAGCATCCACGCAGCGACCGCAGAGCGTGGGATGCTCCGCATGGGACCCGACCTCATCGCGGTGACGCCAGCAGCGCTCGCACTTGGCGGACTCCGTCTTGCCGATCACGACATCCTTGGCTCCCTTGGCGATGGAGAGATTGCTCAGGATAAGGAACTCCTCGATCTCGGCCAGTCCCCCACCCTCCGCGGCGGCCAGGATCACGGGATCGTCGGTGGTGACGGCCACGGTGGCTTCCAGCGGCTTGGCAATCACACCATCACGCTGGGCCTTCTCAAGGGCCTGCGCCACATCGGCGCGGAGCGACTGAAGCGCCTCGAAACGGGAGAGGATTTCCTGATCGGGAGACTTCTCCTCGGGGAAGAGTTCCAGATGGACGGAGCTTCCGGAACGAAAGTGTCCCCAGGCCTCCTCGGCGGTGAAGGCAAGGATCGGCGCAAGCAGTCGGACGAGATCCTCGAAGACCTTGGCCATCACGGCCTGCGTGGCGCGACGTCGGGAGGAATTTCCGGAATCGCAGTAAAGACGGTCCTTGGTCACGTCGACATAGATGCTGCTCAACTCCACGGCGCAGAACTGGGTGATCGCCTGATAAGCCTTCTGGAAGGCCAGCTCCTCGTAGGCCTTGCGGCAGGTGTTCACCGTCTCCTGCAGACGGGCCAGGATCCATCGGTCGATGGCCGTGGGCTCAACCGCAGGCGCCGAGGCATCGTAGTCGGCCAGATTGGCTAGGAGGATGCGCAGGGTGTTGCGGATCCTGCGGTAGGAATCGGTGAGGCGCGCGAAGATCTCCTCCGAGAACGGGACATCGTCTGTGAACTGGACGCTACTGGCCCAGAGACGGACGATGTCGGCCCCGTAGGTCTTTACGAAGTGATCGGCCTCGGTCGGCTTCTGGTAGCCGCCGGCTCCCTGATTCGACTTCGAGATCTTCTGGCGCGTGTCGACATCGACCACGAAGCCGTGGGTGAGGACGGTCTTGTAGGGAGCCTTCCCGTTGAGCGCCACCGAGGTCATCAGCGACGACTGGAACCATCCGCGGTGCTGGTCGGTCGCCTCAAGGTAGAGATCGGCGGGGAACTGAAGCTCGGGACGGCCACGCAAAACCGCCTCGTGGCTGACGCCGCTGTCGATCCAGACATCAAGGGTGTCGTTGCGACGGACCGATCCGGCAGGCGCGCCGGTCAGGCGGCACCACTCGGCATCATCGAGGGAGAACCAGGCATTCGATCCCTTCTCGGCGACCACTTCGGAGACCTTCTCAATGACGGTGGGATCGAGGATCGGCTCCCCTTCGGGCGTGTAGAAAACGGGCAGCGGAACCCCCCAGGTACGCTGGCGGGAGATGCACCAGTCGGGACGTGACTCGACGGTGCCGCGGATACGGTTGCGGCCCCAATGCGGGATCCAGTTGGTGGCATCGATCTCGGCAAGGGCGTTTTCGCGAAGCGCATCGATGCGGATGAAGAACTGCTCGACGGCGCGGAAGAGAATCGGGGTCTTCGAGCGCCAGCAATGGGGATAGCTGTGTTGGTAATCCTGCCGGCCGATAAGCGCCCCCTTCTCCGTGAGGATGCGGATCACCTCCTCGTTCCCCTCGAAGACATTCTTGCCGACCAGCGAGGGAACGCCGCACTCCTCGGTGAACCTGCCGTAATCATCGACAGGCGAGAGCAAATCGAGGCCGACCTTCCGACCCAACTGATAATCGTCGTCACCATGGCCGGGAGCGATGTGAACGCATCCGCTTCCGGTCTCGAGCGTCACAAACTCCGCCGTGTGCACGGTCGAGGAGCGATCGAGGAAGGGATGGTGCGCCTGAAGTCCCTGAAGGGAAGAACCCTTGATGGCCACGCCGTGCTGGGTCAACTCCAGTCCGGTTGCTTCCTTGAACTTCTCCGCCAGACCCGCCGCGACGATGAGTCGCTCGGAGCCATTCTCCAGCAGGACGTAGTCGAAGTCGGCATGGAGGGCGATCGCAAGGTTGGCCGGGAGAGTCCAGGGAGTCGTGGTCCAGATGACGACGCTGAGCGACTTCTCGGCAGGGAGGCCAAGGCGGGCGGCCTCGTCGGCATCGACGGCAAACTTCACGAAGATCGCCGGCGATGTCTTCTCCTGATACTCGACCTCCGCTTCGGCAAGGGCAGTCTGGGCACCGGTGCTCCAGAGAACCGGCTTCTTGCTCCGGTAGACGAGCCCCTTTTCCACCATCCGTCCGAAGGAGCGAATGATCGCCGCCTCATAGGAGGGATCAAGCGTCAGGTAGGGGTGCTCCCAGTCACCGAAGACTCCGAGTCTGCGGAACTGGCCACGCTGGATGTCGATGAACTTGCGGGCATACTCCTCGGACTTCTGGCGGACCTGCAGGGGGGTGAGCCCGGCCGAGGACTTCACCACGCGGAACTCGATCGGCAGTCCGTGGCAATCCCATCCCGGGATGAACGGGGACTGGAAGCCGGCCATCGTCTTCGATTTGACGACCAGATCCTTGAGCACCTTGTTGAGCGCGGTCCCCATGTGGACATCGCCATTGGCAAAGGGAGGCCCGTCGTGCAGGACAAACTTGGGAGCCCCTTCGCGGGCCTTCTGGATCGCGGCGTAGAGCCCCTCCTTCTCCCACTTGGCCAGCAACTCCGGCTCACGCTGGGCCAGACCGGCCTTCATCGGGAAGTCGGTCTTGGGGAGTCGGACGGTGTCTTTGTAGCGGGACATGGTGGGGACGGAAGGGGTTTAGGCTGAAGACTGAAGGCTGAAGGGAATCAGCGAGCGCAGGTTTATGAATCCGATCTAGAAGAAAAGGTGGATAGACTGAAGCTGAAGTACAGCCTGTAATACCATTTCCATGATTAGTCTGGTGGAATTAGCGAAGGGATTTTGGTGATGGGCTAGGCGGAAGACCCAGGGCTATCTGAAGATAACCCGAGGGATAACAACAACGCCCATCGCCGAAAGAACCAGCTGATTTCACGGGAATAAGAGTGGAGATGGTATAAGGCGCCGGAAGTTTTGATGCCGCGCGAGGCGTCGTGAGCGAATGCCGTAGTAAACCTACGGCAAGCGAACAGCAACGCTGCGCGGCGCAAAAATCCCAAGCCTTACTCGGCGGTGTCGTCGAGCCAGGTGAGTAGCTGGGAGATGGTCTCCACGGTCTCGTCACCCATGTTCGAGATGCGGAAGGTCTCGCCTTTGATCTTTCCGTAGCCCCCGTCGATGATGCAGGAGTGCTTGGCCTTGAGGCGGCCGATCCAGGCGGCGATGTCGGCGCCCTTGTTGTTCTTCACGCAGGTGAGACCGAGCGAGCGGTATCCCTCGGGAGCGAAGAACTCCCAGCCGCGGGCCTTGACCCAGTCGGCAACGAGCTTGTTGGTGGCCGCGTGGCGGGCGTAGCGGTTCTCCAGCCCCTCGGCGGCGATGTCCTCGAGCTTCGACTGAAGCGCGTAGATGTGCGAGATGACCGGGGTGCTCGGTGTCATGTCTCCCTCGTGGTTCTTCTGGAACTCGATGAAGTCGAAGTAGTATCCGCGGCCCTTGACCTCGGAGGCGCGCTTCATCGCCTTCTCGGAGACGGAGAAGAGAGCCATGCCGGGAGGCAGGGCGAGCGCCTTCTGGCTGCCGGTGAGCATGACGTCGATGCCAAGTTCGTCCATCGGGACGGGGAGCACGGAGAAGGAGGAGACCGTGTCGACGACAAGAAGGACCTCGGGGAACTGCTTGAGGACGTCGGTGAGTTCCTTGATCGGGTTCATGCACCCGGTGGAGGTCTCGTTGTGGATGAGGGTCACCACGTCGATGTCACCCTTGGAGAGACGCTCCCTCAGGAGCTCGGGGGTGATCGGGTTGCCCCAGTCGACCTGAAGCTTGTCGGCCTCGTAGCCGCAGCGCTTGGCGACATCGTTCCACTTGTCGGAGAAGGCGCCGGTCATGCAGTTAAGAACCTTTCCCTTCACGATGTTGCGGAGGGCCCCCTCCATCACGCCCCAAGCGGAGGAGGTGGAGATGAAGACGGGGCGCTCGGTCTTGAAGAGCTGCTGGAGACCGGGCTGGACCGAGGCGTAGAGTTTTTTGAAATCGTTGCCCCGGTGGCCGATCATCGGCTTGCGGAAGGCTTGGAAAGTTTTCTCGGAGACCTCGACGGGTCCCGGGCTGAAGAGTTTGATGTGTGAGCTCATGAAGGGATGGATTTTGCCCTAACCCGTCAATTTTCCCAGAGAAAGTTTTCCAATTTCAGCTTGGAGAGCCGCGCCTTGGCCTCATCGGCCCTCGGACCCCCCTCTGAAATGATCTGGCCATACAGGGCGACGGCATCATTCCACTGCTTTCTAGCCTCCAGAAGGCGGGCGGCGTCGAAGGCGGCCTTGTCATGCCACTGCTGCTCGGGATCGGTTGTCCGGGGATTTTTGAAGGCCTCGTAGTAGGCCGCCAGCGCCGCATCCCCCTCCCCGAGCTTCTCCAGGACCATGCCGCTCTTGCAGAGGGCCTGATTGCGCCAACGCAACGGCATCGTGCCCTCGGTGGAGATCTGGCCCCATACCTGCAGTGCCTCCCGGTCTCGGGCCGGATCCCTGCCCGCCAGTTGGTGGAGCGTGTCGGCCTTGGCCATCAGCGCGGCGGCGCGGAGTTCGGGATCGGGATCACTGGAGGCGATGATCCTGTCGTAGATGGCCAGGGCCTCAAGCGGCAGATTCTGGGCGTTTTTCAGCGCACCCTGCTGGAGCCTCGCCTGCCAGACCAGTTGGTCGCCGCCCCCGGTGGATGCGACCCGTTCAAGGAGCATCAGGGAATCGTCGATCGAGGCTGGATCCATCGCCCTCGCGGCCGACTGAGCGGCGAGGAAGAGGGCGCGGCGACCGAGATCGGTTCCTGATCCCGAAAAGGCGAGCTGCTCGAACTCGATCCGCGCACCCTGCACATCCCCCGAAGAGAGGAGGGCCTCTGCCAATTTCAGCCGGACCTCGAGTCCGAAGCGGGAATCGGGATGCGCCTTGAGGAATGCATGCGCCGCGGTGATGACGGCGGCATCGTCGGATTTCCTTCCAGTATCCTTGAGAAAAACATCGAGGTATTCCTCCCGCTCCGGTTCACCGGAATTCTCCCTCACGGCCTTGGCCAGGTCGCGGTTGGCCGCGTCCCCCCTGCCAGACCTCATGTTCAGTTCCGCCGCGGCAAGCCGGGCGCGCCCCTTGAGCGAGGGATCCGAGGTGTTCTCAGCCAGTGTTTGCAGCATGGAGAGACCGGATGCCTGCCCCCGTCGCGCCAGATCAAGCGCGATCTGGAACTCCATTTCCGGGGAAGTGACACCGTCCCGGAGTTTCACGATCCTGCGGGCCTCCTCCGAGAGGTCGAGCGAACCCCTATCCGCTTTGGCGATCAGCACAGTCCTGTTGAAGAGGGCGTCTGCACCCAGGGAGGGATCGAGGACTCCGGCGGACTCGAAGGCCTCCTTCGCCTCAACGGTCCTTCCGGCGGAAGCCGCTGCAAGCCCCCTGAGATAGGCAAGCCGCGCGCGCAGTGGCGCTGGGGCCGAGGGGCGATCGGCTGCAGATGTCATGACCTCCGACGCCTTTCCCTGCTGAAGCTTCGAAGAGGCAAGCAGGAGTCTTGCCTGATCCGAAAGAGGATCGTCGGGATGGGACTTGATGAAGGCCTCCAGCAATGAGTCGGCCTTGTCGTGATGACGAAGCCGCAATTCCCCCGTTGCCTGATAGAAGGAGGCAAGACGCCCACGGATCGGCTTCGTTGTATCCCCCGACCATTTTTTCAACAGGTTGGTATCGGGTGTGGCCGCCGCCGTGTAGAGGTGGTCGAGCAATCGGAACTGTTCCTCAAGAAGCGGCGTCTCATCCGCGGACTCGAGTCGCTTCTCCAGCAAATCGATCCCCTGCTGATGCCTTGCCGAGGCGGAGAGACAGAGAGCCGTCCCGAGTGTGGAGGCCGAGGTTGTCCAGGGAGTGGCCGGGGGAACCACCGCAAAAAGCTTCCTGGCATCGGCGATATTTCCCGAACGCCATAACGCGAGCGCCTTCAGGTAAGCGGCGGCGGCCTTTCCCTCGTCGGTGCCGGGGGAAAAGTTACGGATCAGGTCGAGGCTCTCCCCGGTCCTCCCCAATGCCAGAAGATCAGCCCCCCTCTCCAGGATGGCATCCTCGGCCACGGGTGAGTCGGGAGTGATCCGAGCCAACGCCTCAAGGGCCGCCGCCGGATCATTTCCCCCGCGCAGGGCCCGGGCCAATCCGAGCTCGATCTGGTCGGATCGGATGCCTGGCACCGTGACCTTCGATTCGAGGAGGGAGGTGAAAAGATCGCGTGCCGGGAGGTTCTCCCCGGTACCGAGCAGAGCCACGCCCTTGAAGTAAGCAAGGAGGGGGTCTTTTGTTGCATCCGCCGTCGTGGCCACGGCCACGGCCTCGTCAAAGCGACCGCCGGAGACCAGCAGGGCGACCAGTCGCCGGGTCAGATCCAACCTGCGCGCGGGATCCTGTTCCTGCTGGATCCTGGTGCGCAGCACCGCGGCAGAAACCTGCGGAAGGCGCTCCGAGGATGCCGTTGTGGCAAGGTCGGTCTCCCGGGCCGGATCAACCGGAACATTGGTCGGCTCCTCACCGAAGAGAGATCCCAAGCAGAGGGTCAGCGCCGCAAGGCACGCCCCAGCCAGTGACCCGTATAGCTTGAGGAATGCTCCGCCACCTCGTCGGGCGTTCCGCATGTCACGAGTTGTCCGCCCCCTTCCCCTCCCTCCGGGCCCATGTCGATGATCCAGTCCGCGCATTTGATGACTTCGAGATTGTGTTCGATGACGATGAGGGTATTTCCGCCGTCGCGCAACCTCAGGAGCACTTCCAGCAGTTTCTGAATGTCGGCAAAATGAAGCCCCGTCGTCGGTTCGTCGAGCAGGTAGAGCGTCCTGCCGGTCGCTTTTTTGGAGAGTTCGGAGGCGAGTTTGAGGCGCTGGGCCTCCCCACCGGAGAGTGTCGTGGCCGACTGGCCGAGCTTCAGGTAGCCAAGACCGACCTCCTGCAGGACCTCCAGCTTTCCGTGGATGGCGGGGATGGAGCGGAAGAATCCCGCCGCCTCGTCGATCGAAAGCTCCAGCACATCGGCGATGTTCTTCCCCCTGTAGGAGATCTCGAGGGTCTCCCGATTGAATCGGCGCCCGCGGCAGAGTTCGCACTCCACGAAGACATCGGCGAGGAAGTGCATCTCGATCCGGATCATCCCGTCGCCCTCGCACTGCTCACAGCGCCCCCCTTTCACGTTGCAGGAGAAACGGGCCGGGGCATATCCGCGCACCTTGGCGGCGGGGAGTCCGCTGAAGAGATCGCGGATCGGTCCGAAGACACCGGAGTAGGTGGCGGGATTGGAGCGGGGCGTGCGGCCGATCGGACTCTGGTCGATGACCACCACCTTGTCGAAGGCCTCTGTCCCGAGAATGCGGCCATGGGCGCCCGGCGCCTCCTTCGCCCCGTAGAACTGGCGCGCAAGCGATCGGTGAAGAATGTCGTTCACCAGCGTTGATTTCCCGCTTCCGGAAACCCCCGTCACCACCGTGAAGAGACCGACGGGAAATCCGACTGTCAGGTTCTTCAGATTGTTCTCGGAGGCATCGGTCACGGTGAGCCATCCCGGCCCCGGCGCGGCCTTCACCGGGGGGCGATGACGGATCCTGGGCACCGAGATCTTCGCCGTGCCGGAGAGGAATTGCCCGGTCAGGCTGGCAGGATTGGCCAGGATCTCGGCAGGTGTGCCGGTCGCCACGATCTCCCCACCCCTCGGCCCCGCACCGGGCCCCATGTCGAGCACATGGTCGGCCGCCAGGATCGTCTCCTCGTCATGCTCGACGACGACCACCGAGTTCCCGAGATCGCGGAGTCCGCGGAGAGTCCCCAGCAGGCGGTCATTGTCGCGCTGATGGAGGCCGATGCTCGGTTCATCAAGCACGTAGAGCACCCCTGCCAATCCGGAGCCGATCTGCGTGGCAAGCCGGATGCGCTGCGCCTCGCCGCCGGAGAGCGTCCCGCTTTCACGGTTGAGGGTGAGATAGCCGAGCCCCACCTCGACCAGAAACCCCAGCCTGGCGCCGATCTCCCGCAGGAGATCCATCGTCACCTTGCGATCCGCAGCCGAGAGTTGCAACCCCGCCAGCACCTCGCAGGCGCGGGAGGCGGGAAGCGCACAGAACTCCTCGATATTCCATTCCCTCTTGTCCGGCCCAACAAAGCTCTCAAGCGTCACCCCGAGGATCTCGGGACGCAGGCGCGCCCCGCCGCAGGTCGCGCAGGCCTTCCGCGCGAAGTAGGCCTTCAGACGGTTCTTCTTCAACTCGCTGGCCGAGGTCTCCATCTGCCTCTCCACCATGGCCACCAGTCCCACGAACGGCCTGATCTGCGGCGCCCTCCCCCCTTTTCCTTTTGTCCCGCCGAGCTCCAGCGACTCCACGCCGGTTCCGTGGAAAAGCTTCTGCTTGAATGCCTCGGGAAGGTCGCGGAAAGGAACATCGATACCGGCTCCCGTCTGCTCACAGAGGGCTTCGAGAACGAGTTGATAGTATTGCCCCATCCGCTTGTCGGGAGTCCGCCACGGCCTGATCGCCCCCTTCGAGAGCGTCATCTCGGGATCCACGAGCAGGCCCGGATCACAGAACGGCTCCGTGCCGATTCCCTGACAGGCTGGACAGGCGCCGAGATGGCTGTTGAAGGAAAAGTGCCGGGGAGTCAGACGAGGCATTGTGAATCCGGTCTCCGGATTGCAGAAATCGGTGGAGAAGGGCCTCTCCACCCAAGCGTCGGGTGCCGCACCGGGTGCCTGATGCAGAACGGTGATCATGTTGTTTCCCCAGCGCAGCGAGGTCTCGAGCGAATCGAGAAGGCGTTGACGGATTCCCTCCCCTTCGCCCTCGGGACGAAGTGCCAGACGATCCACCACGGCCTCGATGGTGTGCTTCTTGGTCTTGAGAAGTTTGATCGGCTCCGGGCGCCCCAGATCGATGATCTCGCCATCGATCCTCAGTCGCACAAATCCCTCGCGTCGGGCGCGATCGATGACATCGCGGAACTCACCTGCCTCGTTCCTGACAAGCGGAGCCAGCAGCATCATGCGGGTTCCTTCGGGCCAGGAAAGGATCTCGGTCGCGATCTGCTGGGGCGACTGGCGGCGCACCGCGGCTCCCGTCTTCGGATCATGGGGCACCCCGACCGAGGAGTAGAGGACACGGAGGTAATCGTAGATCTCGGTCGTCGTGGCGATCGTCGAGCGGGGATTCGGCGGGGCGATCCTCTGCTCGATGGCGATGGCGGGAGAGAGTCCCTCGATGTGATCCACATCGGGCTTCTGCATCTGGTCGAGAAACTGCCGTGCGTATGCCGAGAGACTTTCGACATAGCGACGCTGCCCCTCGGCGAAGAGCGTATCGAAGGCAAGCGAGGACTTCCCCGAACCGCTCGGCCCGGTGATGACCACGAGCTTGTTGCGCGGGATCTCAACGTCGAGGTTGCGCAGGTTGTGCTGCCGCGCCCCCTTGATCCGGATGACCTGAGCGTCGGTCATCGGATCCGAAAGTTAAGAAATCTGGGAATCATGAATTGCTTGCCTGCTAAAGCATCAGGGAATCAATACGGAACATAAAACCAGCCGGTCGTCGATTCCACCTTATCATTGGGGTGCATTTTCACCTCCGAGAAGGGGTTGCGGATGAGGCACTCGAGATCTTCTCGGCTCGAAAGAGCGATCCGGCGACTGCTATGGATATTGAATCCCGAGTTCCACCAACTCAGCAGCATCCGCACACGCTCGGACGGCTGAAGCTCCTTTTTGAGGCTCTTACTCGAAGTGATACTTACTCAGCGACTGTCTCCGCTGATGCTGCCTTCGGATGAGAACGAATAAATCACGTTGCCCGCCGAGGCATCACCCAGGCTCACAAACAAAGGGGGAAAGTTAGCCGAAAGGTAGTCAGGGCTGTCAGCAGTCCATGCGACTGTGCAGTATCTGCTGAGCACCAGAGAACACTGCGAGGAGTTAGAAATAGACATTGCGACCCATTCTACCGGATCTGGGGCCGAACCGACTCCAAGGCATCATGATCTACTGATTGGCCACCGTTACCGTCCGCCTCGCTCCGGTTGCGTTATAGTTGCGATTGCCAGAATTGGTCGCCGTCAGCACAACCGTACCAGCCGCTTTGATCGTCGCCACATTCCCCAAGACAGTCACAATGGCGGGGTTCGCACTGACAAATCTCACCGGCAAGCCCGAACTGTTGCTGGCCACAAGCGGGAATGTCGCGTTGTTGGAAAAGACCGGAACCACCGGCGCGGCAAAGCTGATTGTTTGCGTAGCTCTGGCAATAACCATACTGCCGCTCTTTCTGCCCTGATAGTTCTCATTGCTGATCGTGGCCACCACAGCATAGGTCCCGGCATTAGTCTGACGGTTGGTCGATCCCGCGTAGGTCACCACCGTGGCCAAATTGGGCGGTGTCGTGGACACCGTCACACCCTTGGCTGTCCCGTCAAACACGTGGTTGGTGTTGCTCAACACCAACGCCGCGCCCACGTTTTGCTTGTTCACGGCAAAGGAGGTTGTTACCTCCGTCGCCGCCTTGAAGTTGCCATTGCCCGCCTGGTTGGCAGCCAACATCACCGTTCCGACTCCGTTCAATGTCACCACATTGCCCACGACCGTCGCAGGGCCGATCTTCACGCTCAAAACCACCGGCAACTTGCTCGTGGCCGCAGGCACCGTCGTCACCGTCACTGTCTTGTCCGGCGCGTAGACCTGAGCCGGGATCTTGATAAAGGGCGCTATGGTTTGCGGGGACTTATTGATGGTAACCGTCCTCTTCACATCAGCCGCCGCCGAGAAAGTCGCGTTGCCACCCTGCTTGGCAGTGATCTCCACCACCCCAGCCCCTTTGATCGTCACCACATTGCTCAAGATAGTCGCCACATTGGTGTCCGAACTCTCGAAACTGACCGGCAGACCCGACGTCGAGGTCGCCGACACCCTAAAAGTCTTGTTCGGCGCATACACCTGAGGACTGGCCGGCTGCATGAAGGTGATATTTTGCCCTTTGAGGGGCTCCAGCACGGCGGTGAACTTGGTATAGTAAAGGCTGGTTTTGCCCTCGAATCCGGAATCCGAGCCAAAGTAGAGCCACAATGACCCGTCGCCCGCAGTGGTGGCACGAAGGCGTGAAGATCGGTTGTCGCGGCTGATGATGACGTAGTTGTTTCCGCCGTCATCCGGCTTGGCCGCATGCCCGAGCAGAGAAGCCGCGATACCCGGTTGCTTCTGGTTTCCTTTGTCAACGTTCATGCGGAGCCAACCCTCCCGACCGATCACAGCGATTGGTTCGGCCGTGGAGGCACCAGCCTTGAGAAAAACGCTCTCACCCGGAGCACCGCCGACCCCTGCCATGCCCTCGGCCGCCGCGCTGGCCAGTTCGAGGTCAAAAGTCGCCTCGTACACCGTGTTCGGCAAAAGCCCGGTCACTTTGCGTTTCCAATACATCCAGAGATCGTCGCTGCGGTTGACCCCCGAAATGAAAAGCGCTGGTTTGCCGCCGAGGTTGGCCGGGAGGTTGGTCCGACTGCTTTGCAGCAGATACCAGCTGGGATCGTAATCGGGGGGAAGATCGGCGAAACCCGCGGAAAACTCTTCGTCCCTCTCCGTGAAGTCGAAGGGAAAAACCTGCGTGCCGGCGGCCAAGCGGCGCACGTTGGAGAAAAGCACTAAGCTGTCCACATCCAGCGAGGGGTTGCGCAGCGGCAACTCACCGAAAGCTCCGCCGAGTTCGTTGGTCGCGTTGTATCTCGGCAGTGCGGCGATCTCATCCGCCACCACCATGCCATTGCCCAAAACGAAACCGAAGACCGTGAATCCGCCGTTCTGGTCGTCCAAATTGTCGGCATTTTTATCGGAAAGATTGATGAACCATTGACTGGTTGCACTGTGCGGATTGCCCCCCAACTTGGCCATGGCCACCGTACCGCGTACATTGGAGAAAACCGGTTCGTTGGTCACCGGAGCTAGAGTCGGCACCGGGGCGATCTCGTTTTTCCGCAGCCTGAATCCCCCGCCCTGCACGATGAATCCCGGCACGCTGCGGTGGATGATCGAATTGTTGAAGTTGCCGCGCTGCACGTAGCCGAGGAAATTTGCCGTTGTTTTAGGTGTACTCGTGTCGAGCAACTGGATATCGAACTCGCCCATGCCGCCTGTCATGCGCACGATGGTCGGGTAATCAGGGGAAGCGGAGAGGTTCAAGCTTACCGCGAGTAACGTGAGTGCGACCGCGATTATCTCTAGATGGCGGGGCATAACAGGGGATTCTGATAGAAAATCGCTTTTGGTGGGATGCGGATGCTTATAAAATCAGGCTTTGCGGATGATCGGTTCGGGGTTTGGTTTTCTGAACTGCGGCGAGGATGCCCTTGCCCCCTAAAAATGTCATATTCCCGATTGTAACAAGTTCGTCACAAATCCGCGTGGTGCCGACGCGCTTCAGTCACATGCAAAAAGTCGATGGACAAAGCCTCCATGCGCACGGCGGGCAGAGCCTGCGATGGGTATTCATCAGTTGATATCCTAGTCTTAATGACAGACTAATTTTTCCTGCCTTCCTGAGTTCCATATTAATCATCTTCAGTCATTCTGCTGGAGACGCTTCCGGGGCGCATCGCCGAAGCGGTCATGGGCTTCGTGCAGGAAGTTTACCAACGAGGGGTATCCGGCCTTCCTGCCAATCTCTCCGATCGCGGCCTCGTCGAACTCCGCGGCATTGATGCCGGGGAACCAATGCCCTCCGTTCCCAAGCAGGTTGTAACGGAGCTTCCCGTATGCCTGCATGTCGAAGGCCCGGTCGAGCGCCCGGAGTTTTACGATCTCCTGCAGATTGATCCCGCCCGGCACCTCCCCGAAGGGTGGCAGATCCCGATCCCAGCGCGCGGGCATGGGAAATCCATTGGTATGCTGAAACTCCTCCTCGAGGCGCATCGCCGTTTCGCGGACCCGATCCCAGGTATCCTTGTGTTCCATGAGGGGAAGGATCTTCAGATGCTCGTCGAAATCCGAAGGTCTCGCCGCTCCGATGCTCAGCGTGTGCACCTCGGGATGCATGAGGCAGTAGAGGTCGTTGAAGACCATCGGCGAATAGGGAGAGCAGAGCCCGGAGAGTTTTTCAGAGGGTTGGTGCATGCATCCCCCCTTCTCCGTGGGGCTGATGATGAAGACCCCCATGTCATGCCTGGTGGCCGCCTCGACGGCGCACCAGTTAGTGCGGTTCATGAAATACCAATGGAGGTTCACATAGTCGAAGGCATCGCTCTCCACGATCTCCTCGATGAGATCGCACGGGGCGTGCGTCGAGAAACCGAGGAAGGTGGCCCTCCCCTCATGGATGATCTGCCGCGCCGCCTCGAGCGCCCCGCCGGGACGGATCGTCTCCTCCCAGCACTCCCGGTTGTTGATCCCGTGGATGGAGAGAAGGTCGACATGTCCCAACTGCAGGTTGCTCATCGACTGATCGAAGGTCGCGCGGAAGTCCGTGGCGGAGGACGGGGCGACCTTGGTCTGGATGATCATTTCCCCGCGAGGAAGACGGGGAAGGATTTTTCCCAACTGGACCTCCGAGGTGCCGTAGCCACGGGCGGTCTCGATGTGGTTGATGCCGGAGGCGAGCGCCTTGCGGATGCACTCCTCGAGGTTGGCCTGTCCCTCGGGCGTGATCCCGCCGGCATCCTTGTCGTTCCAACTGTGCTGGTAGCGCATCCCCCCGCAGGAGAGGACGGGCATCTCGAGACCGGTCCGGCCGAAGCGTCGCGTGATCATGGAATGAGTTGAAAAACGGAAACCGACTCAATCTCGGCCGTCTGCGGGAACATATCGAGCGGTGTCACCTGAAGGAGCCTGTAGCGCTCCGCAAGGCGCTTGGCATCACGGGCAAGCGTTGCCGGATTGCACGAGACATAGACGATTCTCGCGGGGGGGCGCTCCAGGATCGTCTGCGTGGCAAGCTCCGCCAATCCCTCCGAGGGAGGATCGAGCAGGAGCACGGTGCCTGCGGATGATCCGGCCGAGAGGGCCGCATGAAGCATCTGCTCCACGTCGCCGGCGAGATACTCCTCATTCTCCGCCGCCTGACGGCTCGCCATCGCCACCGAGGCAATCGATCGCTCGATCCCGATCACCTTGGTGAAGAGCCCCTGAAGCTCGTGGGCGAAGAAACCCGCACCGCAATAGGCATCAACCAGCAGTTCACGGATCGGGCTGGACTCGTCGGAGGGCCTGACAGCCTCGCGGACCGTCTTCTTGAGGATCTCAGCCACGGCGTTGTTGACCTGACGGAAGCCGCCGAAGCGCTTCTTCTCGCCGATCAGGTAGTCCCCGTCCCTCGGACGGGACTTGAGCAGATCCTGAAATCCGAGATCGACCTCGCCGGAGGCGATCAGGCATTTGATCACCGGAACGACGCGGTTCGAGCCCTGCTCGAAGAACCCGGCCTTCCCCTCACGGACATGGACGGTGATCCGGTTGCGGTAACTATAAGGCTCCGGCGACGGAATCATCGCGGCCACGGGGGGATCGGTAAGACCTCCCAGCCTCCGAAGCGCCTCGCGAAGCTGCGTCTCCTTGATGCGGAGCTGATGAGAATAGTCGATATGCTGGTAGGCGCAACC
This sequence comes from Chthoniobacterales bacterium, assembly GCA_044236545.1. GTDB lineage: Bacteria > Verrucomicrobiota > Verrucomicrobiia > Chthoniobacterales > UBA6821 > UBA6821. Next base: position 13,809 of record JBIIGI010000003.1, on the reverse strand, counting down.
ACCGCATTTCAGGAAAACAGGACACGGGGCGGGAATCCGGTGCGGCGAGGGCTCGGTCACCTCCAGTAGATCAGCCTCCAGTAAACGCGACTTCACCTTGCGGATACGCGCGCCGACCTTCTCCCCATCGATCACGCCGGGGACAAAGCAGGCGATCCCGCCGATGCGGCCAACGCCCTTCCCTCCAAAACCGATATCATTGATCTCGAGGGAGACCTCCTGCCCGGGTCTGATTTTCGGAGCCGGGGACGTGTCAGTGCTGTTTTCTGAAATGGACATTCCCTAGCCTCGACGCATCAGGCAAAGAGGAGCAAAACAAAAAGGATGAAATCGAGGCCCAATTCCAAATCCGAGGAACGTTTCATGCGTTTGGCGATTACGGAAGCTTCGCGTGCGCTTCAACGGACAGCCCCCAATCCGGCTGTCGGGGCCGTGATCGTGAAGGGAGGCAAGATCATCGCCAAGGGCTACCACAGCGCCGCAGGCCTCCCCCACGCCGAGATCGAGGCCATCCGAAAACTGGAAGATAGAAGATGTAAGATCGGAGATAGGAGCCATCCCAAACTCCCATCTCCCATCTCCCAACTCCGAGCCGCAGGCGCCACCCTCTACGTCACTCTGGAGCCCTGCTCCTCACACGGGAAGACCCCACCTTGCACCGAGGCCATCATCGCAGCGGGGATCTCACGGGTCGTCTACGGCGCTACCGATCCCGACAAACGACACCGGGGACGGGCGGCAAAGATTCTCCGCAAGGCCGGCATCGAAGTGACCGAGGGCATCCTCTCAAGGGAATGTGCAGCGTTGAACTCCCATTGGAACCACCGTGCATCCACGGGGCTCCCCTGGGTCATCGCCAAGGCGGGGATGTCGCTCGATGGTCGGATCGACTCCCCTCCCCAGCGACGATGGATCACCTCCACCGCCAGTCGGAGGGAAGCGATGCGCCTCCGGGCCTCAGTCGAGGCGATCCTTGTCGGAGGTGGCACCGTCCGTGCTGATGATCCCGCTCTCACAATCCGTGGCATCAAACTAGCAAAGGGGCATCCGCAACCCTGGCGCATCGTCTGGTCACGTAGCGGAAAAATCCCCAAGAAATCCCAACTCCTCACCGACACCCACCGCGACCGCACCCTGCGTTTTACAGGCATGACTCTGCGGAAGGTTCTGCAGGAACTAGCGAAGCGGGGTATCTCGAGCGTCCTGATCGAGGGGGGAGGGCAGACACTCGGAGAAGCCTTCAAGTGCAACTTGGTCGATGAAGTCCGCTTCTTCATCGCACCGGTGATACAAGGTGGAAAAGTTCCCGCCATCGGCGGCAAGGGGGTTGACTGCTATGAGGAAGCCCTCCGCCTCACTAATGCTACCTACAAAAAAATCGGCCCTGATGTGATGATCTCGGGGAGGATAAGGAGAGACTGATGATGCAGATTTAATCAGGAACTCAGGAAGTCAGGAAAAGACCAAGGAACCAGACCCTGCCGAAGTTAATAGTTATTAACTAATGCCCCAAGGCTCAAAAGATCGGATGGAGAGCTAGGCGGGAAAGAAAAGCTGTGTGAATCACAATGCGGGCGCAGACCAACGACGCTATCCGCCGATATCCCGAGCCTAAACCAACTTCCGCTTAAAGAGTTCGAGAGTTAACACCCACCCAAGTCGCGTCGCCGCCTCATCATAGCGAATCCCTTCATCACGGGCGAAGGCGTGGGCAGCGTTGAACTCGTGCCAGGTGAAGTTTCTCCCGGCCTCGGTGAGGTGATCGTAGATCTTTCGACGCCCCTCGGCGGGGACATGGGGATCCTGCCGGCCCCAGATCAGGAGCAACTCAGCAGCGATTTCTCCGCTCCGTGCCAGCGTGTCGTCGCTTTTTCCCTTGCCGAGGGTGGCAGAGTGAATGTCCGTGGGATACCAGCAAGCCGAGGCGGTGACTCTCGGATCCAAAGCCGCACGGAAGGCGAGATGTCCCCCGAGGCAGAAGCCGATCGTTCCAACTCCCTTCCAGCGATACCCAGGTCGCGCGTTAACGGAATCAATCAAAGCCTTGGCATCGGAATCAAAGCCCTCGACCGATTTCTCGAACTTGAGAAAGTTTCCGCGATCCGTCCCCTCCTTGTCATAGGCCAGCACGGTGCCCGGCGCCTCATACTCGTGGTAGACTTCGGGGACGAGCACCTCAAATCCCTCGCAGGCAAGCCTCGCCGCAAGTCGCTGAATCGGCCCGGTCATCTGGTAGATCTCAGAGTAGAGGATCACGGTTGGCCAACTCCCCTCCTGCGGCAGGAAGCGGTGCACGCGCATCGGACCGGTCGGGGTGGGCAGATCAAAATGGGAGGCTTCCTGCAGGGTCATGGGTGTATTTGTCTCTTCTTGAGTTCCTGAGTTCCATCTTAATCCTAGATGATCCGATAGGGTAGCGGCGACAGGTCTGGATGGTTTACCCGGATGGTGGGGCCTCAGTAACTCAGGGAGTTAAAAACGTTGAAGCGTTGAAACGTTACAAAGGGCTGACAGCAGACACTCAATCCTCTCTCCCAGCCTTGCCATGATCAGCAAACTTCTTGAAGGCACCTTCTCGAATTCAGGTTCAGGGGTTTCCTGATCCACCTTGTAACATTGTAACGTTTCTAACCATTTTAACCCCTTTATAATGGGTTTTCCGGTTCCTAATGCAAATTTTTGGTTAATTCATTCCGATGAGCAATCCCGCGATCAAGGCGATCATTCGCACCAAGTTTCTGCTGACCTCCCGTAATAAGGCCTCAGGGATGATCCGGAGTAATGCCGATGCCTACCTGAGGTTGGCGGATCGCTTCGGTGCCGGCGAGGGAATGGAACAAGTGACCGTGCATCCCATGATCGGCGTGGATCCAGAAATGCGCGGGTGGTCGTTCTTTCAGATTCTGGAACACAACGTGATCGTGAACCGAAGCATCGCCGCCATGGTGGAGGCCCTGACCCTGGGAAAGGAGCCGGCGGGCGCCGCGCTCATCAATCCCAAGACCGATGTTCTTCCCATTGGAGTATCAGGATCCGAGCAGATTGGTTATTTCCGGCAATCGGTTGACGATTATCTGTCCATGCTATCCTCGTTGCCCTCCCTGCGCGGAACCGCCCAGCGCCCCCATCCGATCTTCGGCCCCTTTGATGCCCACAAGTGGCACTGCATGTTCGGATTCCACCTCAGTCTCCACCTCAAGCAGGCAGAACGGGTTCTGGCCATGATCGCCGGAGAGTGATGCATTGGCGTCAAGGGATTCCCGTGGCATGATCAACCATGCCTCCGCGCCGACCTTTCCGAAAAAAGCCGGACAATGAGCCGGTTCCCGGCGGGCCCGATGACGCCCTCAGCGGGCAGGTGGAGCGTGTCACCTTCCATAACGAGGAGACCGGATTCTGCATCCTCAAGGTGAAGGTGCAGGGCCGGAAGGAACCGGTCGCCGTCCTCGGCAGTCTTCCCTCCGTGGCACCGGGCGAGTGGGTGACCGCCCAGGGGAGCTGGGAACGGGACCGCGATCACGGGATCCAACTCAAGGCGCACAGGCTCAAGACCCAGCCACCGACTTCCCTCGAGGGCATCGAGAAGTATCTCGGAAGCGGGATGATCAAGGGGATCGGCCCCGTCTACGCGACAAAGCTGGTGAAGAAGTTCGGGGAGAAGGTCTTCGACATCATCGAGAACCAGTCGAAGCGTCTCCAGGAAGTCGAGGGCATCGGTCGCGAGCGCAGGCAGAGGATCAAGGATGCCTGGGCCGAGCAGAAAGTGGTGCGCGACATCATGCTCTTCCTCCATGCCCACGGCCTCGGAACCAACCGCGCCGTGCGCATCTACAAGTCCTACGGTGCCGAGGCGATCGAACTCATCCGCGCGGATCCCTACCGGCTTGCCCGCGACATCCACGGCATCGGGTTCCACTCCGCCGATAGCGTGGCCGAGAAGCTCGGACTGGAGGCCGACTCCCTGCTCCGGGCACGCGCCGCCATCGAACATCTCCTGGATCAGGCCACGACGGAGGGGCACTGCGCCGTGCCTCGCCGCGATCTGCTGGAAGGGGCTTCCCGTCTCCTTGAGGTCGATGAATCGGTTGTGGCCGAAGCCTTCGAGCGCCATCTCAAGGATGCGCGGATCCTCTCCGAGAAGATCGCCGGAGAGGACCTGATCTTTCTTCCCAACCTCCGCGATGCCGAAGAGCGGATTGCCCGCCAACTTCTCAGACTCTCGAAAGCCAAGGAACCCGATCCTCCCATCGACACGGAGAAGGCGATCCCCTGGGTCGAGGAAAAGACCGGCCGCAAACTCTCCCCCAGCCAGCACGATGCCCTCAGGATAGCGCTGCGAAGCCGGGCGGTCGTCATCACGGGAGGTCCTGGTGTCGGGAAGACCACGCTGGTCCAGTCCCTCCTGAAAATCCTCACTGCCAAGAAGCTCAAGTGCCTTCTCGCGGCTCCCACGGGCCGTGCGGCCCAGCGCCTGGCCGAGGCGACAGGCCTGGAGGCCTCCACGCTGCACCGACTGCTGGAGTTTCAGCCCGCCCGGGGGGGCTTCCAGAGGAATGCCTCCAATCCCCTCGAGGGCGATGTCGTGGTGGTTGACGAGGTCTCGATGGTCGACGTGCCGCTCATGAGCCGCCTTCTCGACGCCCTTCCCGGGAAGGCACGCCTGATCCTCGTCGGCGATGCCGACCAACTCCCGAGCGTCGGCCCGGGGCTTGTCCTGGGCGACATCATCCGGAGCGGGATGATCCCGGTCGTCCATCTGCGCGAAATCTTCCGACAGGCGGGCGACAGTAGGATCATCAGCGGAGCGCACTCGATCAACCGCGGCGAGATCCCCGACATCATCGAGGCGCCGAAGGATTCCGACTTCCTCTTTGTCAACCGTGAGGATGCCGAGGAGTGCGCCGCCACTCTTGTCTCAATGGTGCGCGACCGGTTGCCCAAGCATCTCGGGGTCGACCCGGTCGATGGAATCCAGATCCTCAGCCCCATGCACCGGGGAAGCCTCGGCATCAAGGAACTGAATCTACGCCTGCAGTCGGCTCTCAATCCACGCAGCGAATACCGGGACGAATATCAGGCCTACGGGAACCTCTTCCGCACCGGCGACAAGGTGATCCAGACCTCGAACAACTACGACAAGGAGGTCTTCAACGGGGACATCGGTCGCATCCGCACGATGGACAGGGAGGAGAAGCAGCTCGTGGTGCGTTTCGGAAAGCGTGATGTCATCTACGAGTATGGCGAACTCGACGAACTCGAGCTGGCCTACGCCATCACGATCCACAAGAGCCAGGGATCGGAGTTCCCCGTCGTCGTGATTCCGCTCGCCATGCAGCAGTATCTCCTGCTGCAGCGGAACCTTCTCTACACGGGAGTCACCCGCGGCAAGCGGATGGTCGTGCTCGTGGGCCAGAAGAAGGCGCTTGGCATGGCGGTCCGGAACGAATCCACCCGCCACCGGCACGGGGGGCTGCTCCATCGGTTGACCGATGGAGAGTTAAAAGGTTGAAAAGTGAAAAGGCCGAAAGGAGGAATCATCTCCGCGAACAGCCCAATTCAACCCTTTCACCTTTTCACCCTTTCACCCTTTCACCGTTTGCTGTCAGGCGGCACGGGCAAGTTTCTCGGGGTTGACCCGCTCCCTCTTGGCCAGGGACCGGCGCATCTTGCCAAGTGCGTTGTTCTGGACCTGACGAATCCTTTCCCGGGTGACGCCGAACTTCTCCCCGACCTGCTCCAAGGTGATCGGCTCGGAACCATCAAGGCCGAAGCGCGCGCTGATGATCTTCCTCTCCCGCTCGTCAAGTTGGCCCAGCAGATCGCCAACCTCCTCCTGAAGATTCTTGTCCCGCAGATGCTCGAATGGGTCGACCGCCGCCTCGTCACCGACCAGTTCCCCGAACTCGGTCGAGTCCTCCTCTCCCACGGGTGCATCCAGTGAAGTCGGCCGGATGGCGGCTTGTTTGAGTTGGGTCACCTTGACCGCGGACATGCCCACCTCCTCCGCGATCTCCTCATCGGTGACGTCGCGTCCAAGTTGGTCACTCATTCCTGCGCCTACGCGGCGGATCTTTGCGATCTTGTCGACGAGATGGACGGGCAGGCGGATGGTCTTGCCCTGATTAGCCAAGGCGCGCTTGATCGACTGCTTGATCCACCAGGCCCCGTAGGTGGAGAGCTTTCCGCCCTTGGAGGGATCGAAGCGCTCTACAGCCTTCACCAGTCCGATGTTGCCCTCGGAGATCAGGTCCAGGAGCGGGAGGCTGAGGTTGGCGTAGTCACGGGCGATCTTGACCACCAGACGGAGGTTGGCCCGGATCATCTGAGCCTTGGCCGCCTTGTTACCCTTCTTGATCTTGGCGGCAAGGGAGATCTCCTCGGCAGGCGTGAGGAGCGGGTATTGCGCGATCTGGCGCAGGTAGAGCTGGAATGCTGGATCGGAATCTTCGTAGGACATGGCTTTGTGGGGTTGTTTCCTTTGGCTGTTTGACAAGACCGACCCTCCGTGCGTTCGATATCTTTTTAACACCGGAGGTTCTCCTGTTTACAAACCGTGCACTCCGTGTGATGGCTTCCTTGGTGAAATTCCTTAGGGAAGCGCTGATTAAATCCCATGAAGGCCGCTGAAGACCATTTGCTGATTTTTGAAGGCGCGAGTGCTGGGCGATACCCGCAGCGGTCTCGCCCGAGCGAGCAACGCCGCAAAAATCGACAAATGGCTTCAGCCCTTCGGGTTGCGGAAATAACCGGCCGGGGGCTGCGTTGGCTTCGCGGTTACAGCCCACTGCGGGGATGCGCCCGCGAAGCCGCCTTGCCCGCGGCCCATTCTTCCCGTAACGGCCTCTATGCGATTTAATCAGCGATTCCTTCGGTTTTTTCCTTACTCATTCCCCACCCAATGATCACACGCATCTTTTCAGCAGCCGTTGTCGGCATCGACGCCACCGAAATCGAGATCGAGGTGAACACCGGGCCGGGCGAGCCCTCCATCATCGTCGTGGGGTTGCCGGACACGGCCGTCAAGGAGAGCAAGGACCGGGTCATCGCCGCGCTCTCCAACAGCGGCTACCGCTGGCCCCGCAAGCGCACCACGGTGAACCTCGCCCCCGCGGATATCAAGAAGCAGGGGCCGAGCTTCGATCTTCCCATCGCCCTCGGTATGATCGCCACCGACAGGGAGGACGATCTGCCCAGACTCTCGCGATGCACGGTGGCGGGAGAACTCGCGCTCACGGGCGAGGTACGCCCGGTGAAGGGGGCGCTTCCACTCACCCTCGAGGCGCGCGCCCGGGGAAAGAAGGCGGTTATCCTCCCCATCGCGAATGTCCGTGAAGCCTCAGTCGTCCAAGGAATCGATGTCTATGGGGTCAGGAATCTCCGCGAGGCCTACGAGTTCCTCTCCAAGGCCACCGAACTCACCCCGGTGGCAAGCGACGTGACCGACGCGCATCACCGAGGGGAAGGATTCGAAGTCGACTTTTCCGAGGTCAAGGGTCAACACCAGGTGAAGCGGGCGATCGAGGTGGCGGTCGCGGGGGGACACAATCTTCTCCTGATCGGACCTCCCGGATCAGGCAAGTCGATGCTCGCCCGACGTATCCCGACGATCATGCCACCGATGTCCCTTGAGGAGTCGATCGAGACGACAAAGATCCATTCCGTCTGCGGCCTCCTTGCCCCGGGGCAGGCGATCGTCGAGCGCCGTCCCTTCCGCGACCCGCACCACACGATCTCCGATATCGGCCTTCTCGGAGGCACCGCAAACATCACCCCAGGCGAGGTGAGCCTGGCCCATCACGGCGTCCTCTTCCTGGACGAATTGCCGGAGTTCCACCGCTCCACCCTTGAGGTGATGCGCCAGCCCCTTGAGGATGGGAAAGTCACGATCTCGCGCGCCGCGGGAACCATGACATTTCCCTCGGCCTTCATGCTCGTCTCCGCCATGAATCCCTGCCCCTGCGGCTACTATGGCGATCCCAAACGGGAATGCCGCTGCTCCCCCGGCCAGGTGGAGCGCTACCGCAGGAAGATCTCGGGACCGCTCCTCGACCGGATCGACCTGCATGTGGAGGCGCCTGCCGTCGAGTACAAGGAGCTCTCCGACACGGTTCCAGCGGAGCCCTCCTCCGTGATCCGCGAACGTGTCCTGAAGGCCCGCGACATCCAGAACCACCGCTTCGCCAAAGCACGGAAAACAACCTGCAACGCGCGCATGAGTCACTCCCAGCTCAAGGAGCATTGCCGCCTCGACGACCGGGGGAACGAACTCCTCAAAAACGCCATGAGTGACTTGAACTTCAGCGCCCGTGCCTATGACCGGATCCTGAAGGTCGCGCGCACCATTGCCGACCTGGCCGGGAGCGAATCGATCGCTCCGGATCATCTTCTGGAGGCCCTCAGCTACCGCAATCTCGACCGGAACATCTGGCAGTAGATCCGGGTATCGGTCTCTCAATCCGACTGCCTAACCATTTTACAAACAGAAAAGGAAGAGTCAGGGACGGGGATCACGGATCAGCCTTGAAAGATCAAATCCCAGTCGTTCGGCATTCCCACTCAGCTCCCGATACTGCCGCTCGGTGATCTTGGGGGTTCGGGAGAGAATCCAGAGGTACTTGCGGTCCGGAGTGCCCACGATCGCGTGACGGTATCCGTTGTCCACGTAGAGGATCCAATAGTTGCCTTCCTTGGGAACCGGAATAAGTGGCCCGAACCAGGTATTGAACCGCACGGCCAGTTTTGTGTTCTCCGGAGGATTGAGGACCTTTGCACACCCGTGGATGTCGTGTTGAGTGCCATCAGGACGGATGGCGACGTTATGCACCGTCAGGGTGCCGTCGGGATTCATACCGTACTCAGCAAGGGCGGCTTCATCCGCTTTCTGGAATGGCATCGGCAACCGGGCGATCTCGTACCAACGACCCAGATAGAGGTGAAGATCAATGCCCGCAACGGTGGCGGGAGGAGATTGGCTGGTTGTGGCGCAACCACCCATGAGAAGGCACCCGGTCGCCGAGAGCGACACGATCACGGCAATCGCAATGCATCTGCGCTGTTTCACACGGAAAAACGAATAAAGATGAAACATCAGAGAACATTACGCCCCTGGATGATCCTTACGAGAATGACGACGATGGCGATGACCAGAAGGATATGAATGAATCCCCCCATGGTGTAGCTGCTGACGAAGCCCAGCAACCAGAGGCCGAGGAGAATGACGGCGATCGTGTAGAGCATGGTATTGATTGTTTTGGTTATGTCGGTTGAGTTGGCTGACTGTTTCGGCATTAAAAATGGGGGCCAGGAATCAACTTGATTGCTCGCGTCCTGATCTCCGCTTTTTGGATGCCTGAAGCATCTGGTCGTGTGCGGCCTCTGAGACTCCTTCCTCGGCAAGTCGTTCGCTGTCACTCCGGCCTTCTTGATCTTCATCCTCGCTTCCGGACACCTCGGCTTTATTTCCTGATGATCCGGGCAACGGATTCCAGCGCTGTGACTCAGCAGCCCCATCCAGAATCACTTCCAGAGGTTCCGTCTCTGATTCACCGGTCAGCTCCCGCTTGGCGGTCTCCCAATCCTCCCTGATGAGGTGCTTCGGGGAACGTCCCCCGATCGCGGCCAACTCGACCGCCCGCATGCGAACCATGTCGGGTGTGACCGTGCCGATACCGACGGCATTCACACTAATCATTCCTTGCTTGAGGGGATTTGTTTTCACGAGTTCAAAAGGAGGTTTTGAAAGCTCCACACGCTCAATATGTGATGGAGCGCGTTGTTGTCGTGGTATTGGGCGTCGAGAAGGTCCGGCCCTGTTGACTCACGGTGGTCGTGGTGTAGGGAGTGGTGCCTCTACGGGTGCTACTGTACGAGAAGCAGGCGGTCAGCGACAGGGTCAGCATCACGGTGCAGAGACTAAGTATTGAGAGGGCGTTAACCGAGGTGTGTTTAGTATTCATTGTGGAGTTTGGTTACTTGGACGTGTTCCATGTGCAGAAAAGGTAATCCAAAGCCACCTCCGGAAACATATGTTAAAGTGCTTAGTTACTGGATATAAAACAACTTAGGGAACCGATGATTAAATCGCATGGAGGCCGTTGCGGGAAGAATGGGAGCCGTGGCGATTCCTTCCCTGCGCAGTATTTCTAAGCAGAATGATCAGATAGCTTCTATTGATGGGATTCGGTTTGTGCTCGCTGCACCGGGATGGTCCCTTCAGTGAAGATGATCTCACATCTCCACTCGGCGCTCGAGTTTGCAGCCCAAGTCCCCCGTTACACGGAAATCCTGCGGGTACTCTTCAAATACGGGTTTTCAGACCTCCTCAAGTTGGTCGTGATCCAGAAGGTACTCGGTATCGAGGGAGGGGCGTTGGAGACACACGACACGGGTTTGCTCTCCAAACCCCCGGAGGAAAGACTCAGGCGCGCGCCCGGGGAAAGAAGGCGGTCATCCTCCCCATGGCGAATGTCCGTGAGGCCTCCGTCGTCCGGGGAATCGATGTCTATGGAGTCAGGAATCTCCGCGAGGCCTACGAGTTCCTCTCCAAGGCCACCGAACTCACCCCGGTGGCAAGCGACGTGACGGACGCGAATCACCGGGGAGATGGATTCGACATCGACTTTTCCGAGGTCAAGGGTCAACACCAGGTGAAGCGGGCAATCGAGGTGGCGGTCGCGGGGGGACACAATCTTCTCACTTTATAGCCCAATTAACCACATACGGTTTTGGACTACTTTTCCCTATCGGATTGTAAGACCAATAATACCACTCTCGTTGCTGTACTCGTTGGATTGTCTCCAGCGGAGAGAAACGCTCAAGGTACTTGGAGGTCGTAGCAATGGCTGAATGTCCAAGAGACCTTTGAATGTTATGGAGACCGATTCCTTCGGTCAGCATCTCGTGTGAGAACAGGTGTCGCAACTGATGCGGTGTGACTCTTTTTTCAACTCCAGCCTTTGCAGCAAGACGCTTGAGCAGGTTACGGACATAGACAGTCTGGATTGGTAGTCCAGAATTCTGCTTTGAGATTCCGCAAAAGATCGGAGGATTCCCCACACCATTGATTCGAAGTTCCTTCCGCTTGATCATCCACAGGTCAAGGTTCTTCCGACTTTGCGAATCCAGACCAACAACTCGCATCTTGTTACCTTTGCCAATAACTCTGATCGCACCCTCCTGCTGATTAAAACAACTTTAATGTTGACTTCAATACTATTACTCCGATATAGTTAAAAACTATGTATTAAAAACGGTTATGTCCAAGTATTTAATACCAAACTACCCTGACTGTGCTGGCTACTATATTGTCAGAGATACGAAAGGAAAAATTAAATATATAGGATCTTCAGATAATGTACGAAGACGAGTTTCATTTTTGGCATCGACAGATAGGTTTCATCTCAAAGCTAAAAAGGTGAAAGATCATCAGCACACAAATGGAGACCTCACAGTTGAAATATTTATCTGTAAGAACAAAAATGAGGCAATGCAAAAAGAAAAACGTTTAATTGAAAGTCTTCCTAAAACAGGAAACCATTGGAATAAAAAAAATATCACAAAATGAGCATTTCAATAAAGTATAATATATTTTGTATCTTTTGTATAATAGTTACAGATTGTGCTTTATCGGCAGTAAGCACTAATAGTACAAACTTCACATCGAACAATAATGGGGTCTATACAGTAACAATTCCACAAACTCAGAATACTTATTGCCAGACTAACCCCTTGGTTATGGTTAAAATGGGGCAGGTCTTCAAATTAATAAGTGCACCAACTTCGCAGACACCACTTGATTGGTATGGTGGAATCTATGGAATGCAGTGTGATGTTCTTCTAATTTCTGTTGATGGTACTAATTATGTAGAAGCAGGAATTCCAAATCGCTCTACAGCAGGTCCGAATAGCCCTACCCAAAATGCTCTTACGCAGGAGATTGAAATAGCTGGACCAGCATGGATTATGTATGTGCACCAAATCATGCCACTAACAAATACTTGTGTTGTGACATATGGATTATATCCAACACCTAGATTAATAAATATAAAATACTAATAAAAGCAATGAAATACTATAGAACAATATTCTTTTTTTTCTTTTTAATTTTATTGGGTCTTAATGCAGCAACACCTACTCAAAAAATAAAGACATTTTCAAAAGTAGGTCTTTATTCTGCTTTTGTCGACGGATCAGGTTCATCAAACAATACATTGAACATAAATGTTGCTAGAGGAAATGTATTCAGATTTATATACTCCACTCTAGCGTATAATATTGGACCAGATCAGCAGGATGCAGCAAATCAGTTTTTAACCATTAATACTACAAATGGAAAAGCTCCAGTAATACCAATTTCATGGTACAGTAATTATGGGCAAAATGCACTTAATCAAAATTGTATTGTTATCGCAGGTTCTAATAATATCACTTATTCAAACAATTCAACAAACCCTGCAATAATCACTTTTTCTATTACAGCAATTCCAAATAATTCAGAAATAGAATACTAGATCCAGAAAGATATTAATCAAATGCATATATTGCTTCCATAAAACTTATATTATATATAATTCCATAGTTCAAGTTTTTCATACTTCTCTTTAGCCAATCTTGTAGTCTCTGATCTACGTATCTTCCCTTTTCTGATAAAATAAAGGTCAATTGCTTTAAGTATCTCATCGGTCATCGTTGTTCTGTTTTCAGCTGCAAGATATTCAAGAATATTTCTTCTCCAAGGTTCAAGCCTCACTGCTGCTCTTTCAGTGCAAGTTGAAGGTATGTGTTTGGGTATTGTATTTTTTGTAGTTATCATAATTGTCTAACTCCTCAAGAACGCCATGGCCGATCTCAACTTCAGCGCCCGGGCCTACGACCGGATCCTGAAAGTGGCCCGCACCATTGCTGACCTGGGCGGAAGCGACTCCATCGCCTCAGATCATCTTCTGGAGGCCCTCAGCTACCGCAATCTCGACCGAAATGTCTGGCAGTAGCACTCCCTCAGGCAAACTGCGGATGGGCGGCCAGAAGGGCGTAATCCTCGGGTGAGATCGGCCCGCGCTCGTAGTTGCGTCCCCGCAGCGGCGAGGAGTTCGTCGAGGATCGGACCCGCTTCAACCACACCTTATCAAGCGGCTTCTCAAGCAATCCCGGACGGTTGGCGGCGATGGTCGTCTCGGTCTTCTCTCCGGTGGGGATTCCAGTCCCGACATGCCATCCGGCCAGGAGCATCGTCACCCGGACCGAGGTAGACCTTGTGTAATTGGTCATGACGCAGTCCGGGGCTCCGGAAGCCGAAACGGCGTGCCGGATCAGCCGGAACGTCTCGAGGCTCCACATCTCGGGATTGCGTGCTGGCGAGTAGGGATCGAAAAAGACCGACGCCGGCGGCGGTGCGCTGATCGGCGCCCTGGAGAAATCCCCACGGTGCAACCTCCAACTGATCCCCGGAACCGGGTGCGCGATCCCCTCGGAAAGCAAGCGGGCGACCACACCCTCCCATCCGCTCAGATATCCCAGGGCCGCGGCATGCCCGAGGGCAAACTCCAGAACCTCGGTGGAGATCTCGAAACTGTGGATCTCGACGGATGCGGCCTCTCCGCGCGCGGACACGGGGCCACGCAAGGCCTCGATCGCCGTGATGGCGTTACCAGCGGGACCAAGCCCGATATCCCAGATCACGAAGGGATCGGGGCGGGACCACTCCCCCACCCTCTCGACAAGACGCTGCTGGCGGACATGGAGTTCGAGAGCCTCCTGGGTCGGCCCCGTGCCGATATGCATGGTCTCGCCATGAACCTTGGACCGGATGCT